>JAGRNA010000134.1 GCA_020441005.1 Leptospiraceae bacterium | reverse complement strand
AACAGTGTTCTTTAAGTTTAATTTTCGTAATTCAAAAACACCGGCCGCATCGGCATCTACGCCAGGACTGGATAATCATATCCCGATCAGGCGGGCGTTAAAGGAAAACACAGTCAAGCATGTGCTGGTCGTTATGGTGAGTCTGGTTGTCTACGGCAGTCTGGAGGCAGCATTGGTGCGGGCGCGGATCGGTAACATTGGAGATTTTTTAACAATTATCAGTATCTTTCTGGTAACAGCCTGCTTTGCGAATTTTGCTTCTTCGTACGAAATCACAGATTTAAGCGAGAACTGGATGCGTATTCTGTCTCAAGCAGCCTCGTTCTTTTTTTTGCTTGTCATCTCGCTCCTGCTGCTCACGATGATTATCGGTATTCGCATAGCTTATAGTCGTCTTTACGACATCTCTCTGATCTTTTCGGTTTTGCTCTATCTGGGCATTGTGCTATACGACTACTGGGATTTTTTGCGCTGCTTCGCGCGCAGAGACAGGCAAGGTAGTTTTGAGTCAAAAAAACAATGAGTACGATTATATACTAGTGGGATCAGGGTCGGCTGGATCTGTTCTGGCGGCCCGTTTGAGTGAAGATCCGGATGTCCAGGTTCTGGTGCTGGAAGCTGGCGGCAGTGATTCTCATATCTTCAGCCGTATGCCGGCAGCTTTTTCCGAACCCCTGAAAGGCAAAGGCCTGAACTGGGCTTATTATACAGTTCCGGACCCGTATATGGATAATCGACGCATGTACTGTCCGCGGGGCAAGATTCTCGGTGGCTCGGGTTCTGTGAACGGAATGGTCTATATACGCGGCAATGCTCGCGACTATGATCGCTGGGCCGGGTATGGTCTTGAATCCTGGAGCGCTGCTCGCTGTTTGCCGTATTTTCGTCGGGTCCAGGACCATGCCGAGGGAGCCGATGAATACCGTGGCAGCGGCGGGCCGCAGCATGTGGACAGCGGTCGCCAGCAAAACCCGCTTTTCAGCGCCTGGCTCAAGGCCGGTGTAGAGGCCGGCTATCAATCAACCACAGATGTGAATGGCTTCAATCAGGAGGGCATTGGTCCCTTTGATCGGACCACCAGGAACGGATATCGTCACTCTTCCTGCAGGGCCTATTTGCATCCCGCTAAAAAGCGTCCCAATCTGCATATAAAAACCAGAGCTTTTGTGCGCCGTATTTTGTTAGAAGGCAGCCAGGCAACAGGCGTTGTCCTTGGCCGCAGCGCTGATCAAGAAATTATACGGGCGCGTCGGGAAGTGATTCTGTGTGCTGGCGCCATTAATTCTCCCACAATCTTGCAGCATTCCGGTATTGGTGATCCCGATCACTTACAGCAGGTCGGAGTTACACTGCAGCATAGTCTGCCAGGTGTGGGGGCCAACTTGCAAGATCACCTGGAAACCTATGTCCAATATGCCTGCTTGCAGCCCATAACGCTCTACCCTTCGGTGCGTTGGTACGGGCGCATTAAAGTGGGCTTGCAATGGATTTTCTTTAAAACCGGAGATGGGGCCACCAATCATTTCGAAGCGGGCGGCTTTATTCGCAGTGCCGCGGGAGTCGAGCATCCGGATTTGCAGTTTCATTTTTTACCAATTGCCATGAACTACGACGGCACTATGCCCGCCGGCAAACACGGTTTTCAGGTACATGTGGGTCCCATGCGGCCGACGTCCCGCGGTAGCGTGCGTATCAATTCTACCGATCCGCGCCAGCATCCGGATATCCTTTTTAATTATATGAGCACCGAACAGGACCGCAAGGAAATGCGGGCCGCTATCCGCCTGACCCGCGAAATAGTTGCCCAACCGGCCTTTGCTGCATTTCGGGGTGCAGAATTAAAGCCGGGCATTGATGTCCAGAGTGATGCCGAGATAGACGCATTTATTCGCAGCCATGCCGAAAGCGCATATCACCCGTCTTGCAGCTGCAAAATGGGACTGGCCAGCGATCCGATGGCTGTGGTTGATGAAGCGGGTTTGGTGCACGGATTAAGCGGCCTGCGTGTCGTCGATACATCCATTATGCCGGATCTGGTCAGCGGCAATACGGATGCGCCGACAATTATGATGGCCGAAAAAATCAGCGATGTGATCCGCGGCCGCCCGCCGCTGCCCGAGTCCGAAGCGCCTTTTTATGTTCATCCTGCCTGGCAGTCACAGCAACGCTAGGCAATTGGCAGTCTGATTCGTCAAAGACCGACCGGCATAGCTGCTTGCGGTGGATAGGCAATAAACCTTGTTTGGACAATATTTTAATAAAATAACTTACCAGTTCTGGAGGGCAGGTCAATCTGGTCGCTGGGCGGCTCGTTTGGGACGCTACCATCCCTGGACATCCGATTCTGGCTATCCGGTTAGATCTAATCTCCCTTTAATGCGAGGGGGGGGCCGGTGTTATTCGCCACCTTGCCAACATGCACCGGTAAACAGGCAGACCGCTAGCCAGAACAAGGAATTATCATCCACTGCCGGCAAAGGGGGCGGTTCTGCGGTAGCGAGCGGTGCCGGGCTTGCATGCAGGGCGCGATTGTTGGACCCCAGCTTGCCAGGCCACAATGCAGGCGCGTAAAAAACAGGTATGCACCGGACTGGTCAGGAGCGACCGACTTCCGGTTGTGCGTTGGCTACTCTCGCATCTTTTTTAGAGACCAGCCTTGTTCTTGCTTGACGTATACCTTGTGGCCGATCACATTTTGTGACGTCAGCGGACTGTATAGCAGGAGCTACTCATATGACCGGCCCATCCAGTATTGAATTCGTGAAAATGGAAGGCATCGGCAATGATTATATTTTTATCGATGCCCTGGATCATACTTCCGCGACCGCCCGCCTGGTACTGGAGCGCGGCTTGAACCCCCGCTGGATTCAGCAGATTAGCGATCGCCATTATGGCGTCGGATCGGATGGAGTGGTGGCCATTGTTCCACCGGTCAACGGCCGTAACCAGGCGCGGATGCAGATGTGGAATGCCGATGGCAGTCCATCGGCAATGTGCGGTAATGCTTTGCGCTGCATCGCCTTGTATATGCATATCAAACTGGGGCTGGATGGTCTGGTTGTGGAAAGTGAAACAGCCGACCATGCCTGCCAGGTGCACGACTACGACTCGGGATCAGGCAGCGCAATTGTCCGTATCGATATGGGTGCCCCCCGTTTTGAGGCGGCCTTGATCCCTTTCACCGGCGCCGGTCAGGCGGTCACCAGCCGGATTGCAGATGTCGCCCTGCTGCAAGAAATACCCATTCAACTGCCGGCCAGCGGACTCGCGTATCAAGCCTCGCTTGTATCTATGGGTAATCCGCATTGTGTAATCTTTTGTCCAGACGCGGATGCCATTGACTTGCAAACTGTTGGTCCCTTGCTGGA
>JAGRNA010000133.1 GCA_020441005.1 Leptospiraceae bacterium | reverse complement strand
AATCGGGATGTGTACTCCTTTCCTGGAACGGCAGATCGATCTAGTGCAGCCTCGTGTCCTCATTGCGGTCGGTGTTCCGGCAGCCCGCTAGCTGCTGAACACGAGTACAGGTATCACCAGACTGCGTGGACAATGGGGACGCTACCAGCAGATTCCGGTCATACCAATTTACCACCCCGCTTATGTGCTGCGCAATGGGGGCGAAAGGAGCTCGCTGCGCCGCGTTGCCTGGGAAGACCTCAAGCTAGTATTACAGTATTCGGGATGGCCTGTTCCGGTTAAATCCGGAACTCAGGTAATGGTATAGCGAACGACGTTCATCGCCGTTTCTGTCTTGGGTATGGGGAACAGGATTTGCTCGGCCTGGTAAGCAGCAAAATCCTGAGCGGGGAAATTGGTCGCCTGGACTACAGGCTGGCTAATCACAATTTGATTGGCTTCGCAAATATTTTGCAGTTTTGCTCCCACATTGACGCTATTGCCAAAATAATCCACATTGCTATTGAGGCGCACTGCCAGGCAAGGCCCGCTATGGATCGTAATGCGTAATCGAATGGCGGTATCCGGATGCTGGCTAAATTTTTTTTGCAAGGTCAGGGCTGTTCGGGCCGCATTGGCCGGATCGGCAAAAGCAGCCATAATCGCATCGCCCATTGTTTTCACAATGGCCCCCCGATGCTCTTTGACAATTTGATAGCAGGTTTGAAAATGCTCGTGCACCCTGGAAAATGCGCTCGCATCACCATTCACCTGATATAAACGGGTGGAGCCGACAATATCCGTAAATAGCAGGGTTTGATCCCCCACGTCCAGCTTGAGGCCAACGGCGATGGCCTCCGAACTGAATAGATCCCGAAATTCCTGCAAGGTGAACAAATCGGCTGGTCGCACCAGGTCGTAATCGAAATCATGCCGTTCCAGAATCCATTGCTTTTCAGGCGGGCCCGAGTTGCGCAGGGTCAGGCTGGCGCCGACTGCCAGATGATGATGGTAACCGCTGGGGGTATCCAGGGTGAGGGACCTGTGAGCATGCTCGCTTTTTATATCGAGTAGATCGAAATACTGATCGCCGGTGACCCGCAGGCGGTAACGGCCCGGCGGAACTGCCAGATTAAAGCTATATGTCTGGCCCGGTCGCAGAAGGCGTTGCAGATAAATATGCGGTTTTTTGGCCGGCTCGGCGGCGCAGTACAGCACGGGTTCGATCTGGCGAATGGCCGGGTGCACATGGAATGTGATTTCAATCGTATTCAGCCCGGTGGCGCTAAAATCGAGCTGGCAGGCCTCGCAATGATCCTGTTGCGGCAAATCGTAAAGATGCTCAACAGCCGTACGTACCCCGCGACAATGCGGGCAAATCACGTCCCAGGAAAGCTTGCAAATCGCAGCCTTTGTGGCCTCTAAAAAGAAGCGCAGGACTGCCATCCGTTCCAGCCCCCATGCGTCTGCCAGCCGAAAAACCCGCAGGCGATCCATTTGCTCATCAGGTTTGCTCCGGATCATTTGACGCAGTTGGTCAGTCATTTGAGGCCAACTCTCCTGCAAGGGTGCCAGCCGATCCTCTAGAATCCGGCTGGCCTGGGCATCCAGGGTAAAGGCGGGCATTCGGAAAGACACCCGTTGGCTGATCTCTGCATCCAGGGCAGCAAGGGTTTGGCCGAATTTTTTGTACAGCAGGGGCATGCTGGCCTTGAGAAGCAGCCATCCCCGCCGGTGGCGCGGGATCCAGCCAAAGTAAACAAAAATCTGCGTTCCGGACGCCTGTTCTTGCAGTAAATATTGCACACGCACATAATGGGCGAATCCACGCCGATAATGGCGAATATTACCAATGGCATGCAAATAATCCCACTGCCAGGGTTCTTCTTCCCATTCCAGCTCAAAACCGGCCGTTTTGGTGTTACCAAACAGGCGTCCGTCTTGTTCCGTGTATTTGATCGGTGGCAGCCCAAGGCGCTGATTAAAACCAGAGGTATCAATCAAGGCTGGCCAAAGGGCGAGGCGATCAGAGCGCAGATGCCAGGATTGGATATAATCAAGGGGTTGACCGGATGCACGCATACGCTCCGGCCATGGATTTAACTGAAGATAATCAGGTAACTGCATAACGGATCATAACTCAAATAAAACCAGGATTACAATGAATTCATGTCCAAAATTATCAGCAATCTCAATTTTTTAGCAAAAAAATCCGCTGCAACCCGTTAAAATGACGCAGCACAGGGCCGTGAAAAAACACTCTCAATCGCAATACAGGACTCAAAAATTTGCTGGACTGGCATGCAGAATTAGTGTAGTAAAAAAAACTGTATCCAATATGTTTATGGATGGTTAGAACAATATGGGGAAATCGGGCAGATCCGAAATTGAAGATACCCGTCGAAAAGTGCTTTTGTTGATCTCAATCGCTTGCACCGTTGCTGGAATTGGCTGGGGGCTGATGAACTATTTTTTGGGTGTGGCGGCCGGACTGTATCCGCCTTTGCTTTTTTCACTTGTGGTTGGCCTTGCTTTACTGTTGTACGGGCTTTTTCGCTGGTACAAAGTCCTGCTTTATGCCCAGTTGATCATGATTCTGGTTATCCCGACTGTGTTGCAATGGGTGTGCGGCGGTTTTGCCAAGAGCGGTGCGGTTATACTGTGGGCCATTCTGGCCCCTTTCGGTGCCACGTTATTTGTCAGCCCCCGGCAATCGATTGTGTGGTTTGCAGCCTTTATTCTACTGGTCGCGGTTTCGATTTATTTTGATCAGTGGTTTGATTCCAGTACTCCGGCTGTGCCGGCCTTCTCTCGATTGTTCTTCTTCAGTATGAATCTGATCGTGACCTCCAGTGTCCTTTTTGCTGGTATGCTCTTTTATGGTACACAAAACGACCGGGAACATAAGACCAGACTGCGCATTACAAATCAGCTTTCTGACGGCAGTGATATCCTGCTTAATTCCATTGCGAGCATGGCCCGGGGGGATTTACGCAATCCAGTGCTCTTTGCTTCCTCCGGTAAATCCGCCCAACACCTGTTGCAACCCCTGTTCGATGGACTAAATCGAGCCATTCAATTGATTAGCCAGTTGATTATGGAATTGCAGGAAGCGCAATCACAAGCCGATGCAGTAGCGGGCGAGATGATTACAGCCCTGGACCAGTTGAATGCCGGGCTGCAAGCGCAAAGTGCGGGGGTGAACGAAATCGATTCTATCTCCAAAGAATTCCAGCAAGAAACCAGGTCTGTCCTGAATCTGATTGAAACCGGCGCCCGCAAGGCTGAGCACAATGTAGGCGTGGCCAATGAAGGCAGCAGGGTCATTGAAGCCACGGTCGCCAAGATTAACGAAATCTCGGCCAGCATGAATGAAACTAGTGCTTCGGTCGCCGAATTAGAGCAACATGTCGCTGCGATAGATCAGGTCATCAGCACCATCAATGATATCGCGGATAAAACCGCCTTGCTCGCCCTGAATGCATCGATAGAAGCGGCCCGGGCAGGAGAACATGGTCGGGGATTTGCCGTCGTAGCCAACGAAATTAGTCACTTGACGGCCATGACCACAGACTCCACCAGGCAGATCACCAGGCAGATTCAAAATATACAGCGGACGACCGGGATGGCGGTCAACCGCTTCAAAATAAACCACGGACTGAGTGCCGAGAGCGTTCAGATGGCGGGTCAAATCAAGAATTCAATTCTTGCAATCATAAATACTTCGGGCATTCTAAAAGAAAACTATCAGCAAATTCTGGAAAAGAGCATGCAGCATAATCAAAGTCTGGATGCCACCATTCAGCAGATTCAAACCCTGCTCGGGCGAATCAAGGACTATTTGCAACAGGTGGATGCGATGAGTTCGCAAACGGGCGAGTTAAAGCTAGTGCTGGCTGGTATCAAACAGGGCATGGCGAAATTCAAGGTATAAACAGAATCAAAAAAGGCCGTGCGAAAAAAACCACGCTCCTTTTTTTGTCTGCCATGCAGGCAAATAGCAGTATAATCAGAGTCAACGCGCACTGGAATCGACTTGTTTTCCTGGTCCTGCTCGCAGGAATCGCGGCTCCTTTGACGGCCAATTCACCCTGGAAGGGGCGGGCAGCACCGGATTTCAAGGTGGTCTCGGGTAACGACCGGGTGGCCACATTAAAGCAATTTCGCGGCCAGATACTGGTTATTATGTATGAATCCGGGGATTCCTGGCAAAAAAATCGGGCTCTGAAGCGCGCTCTGCTTAAGCTGTACAATGAAGCCGCTCCCGCACAACGCCTGAAGATCGGCCGCCTGCCCGTTATTGATTGTCGCAAGGCGGTCTGGCCCATTACAAATATCTACAAGCAAAAACTTGTTGAGCATTCCATGCAGGAAGGTCTAACGATCTTTGGCGATTGGGATGGGAATCTCCTGCGGCAGCTTTCCTTACAAAGTGATCAAAGTAATCTGGTGATAATTGACCAGGCAGGCATTGTGCGGTATCATCGCAGCGGAGTAATTCCGGCGGCCGGAATAACGGCAGTCCAAAACCTGATGCGCCAGCTGCTGGCCGGGATGTCCTGAGTCCGGGGCCCAGGATACCTGTGCCTGGATTGCGTCATATCGTCCATTATGGGCTCCATAGTCTGGCACCCCTTGTGCTGGCCTGGATCTTGTGGCCCGCAGGGCGCTGGCGGGCTGCTCTGGTGCTTCTGGCTGCCAATCTCATTGATCTGGATCACTTTTTTTCTGATTCGGTATTTGTATTGAATCGATGCAGCATCGGGTCTCATCCTTTACACTCTGATCTGGCGATCCTGATTCTGATAGGACTGTCCTTCTGGCCGCGCGCCCGACAAGTGGCCTGCGGAATTTGGTTGCATTTACTCGCCGATTCCATCGACTGTATCTGGATGATTTTATAGATGCAACGCGCCCGCACACCTGAAGCTCGCGCCCGGAAGCGAGATCTGTTGCTGCAGTCAGCGCGCGAGATTTTTGTAGAACAGGGTTATCTGAACACCACCGTGGATGCGATCACGACTCGCGCAGGATGCAGCCCGGGTACCTTTTATATCTATTTTGATTCCCGGGCCACAATCTTTAAGGAGATCATGAGTCAGGGTATTGATATTCTCATGGACCTGTTTGAGGAAGCGTTGAACTGGTCGGAAGAGGATGCCCGCTCTAAAATCACCGGCCTGGCGCGGGCCTATATTGATTTTTACCAGCAGAACAATCAGTATTTTCAGATTATGGCTATTCTCAGTCTGCAGTCCGCTGATTTGCGGAAGCGGGATTCGCAAATCAGTCAGGAGATTGACGCCAAGAATATGCGGATTCTAAAACAGATTGAAGCAATTGTGCAAGCGGGCCAAAAAAGAGGGGAATTCAAAAAAGACCTGAATGCGCGCACTTTGACGATCAGCCTGTGGGGTTATCTGGACGGATTGCTGCTGCTGGAAACGCGGGGCAATCTACACACCGCTGGCATGGACTTGAACGTCCTGGTTCAGGATTCGCTGGATACGCTTTTTAACGGTTTGATGACAAAATAATCGGCCCGTCATCAGCTTTTTTGTGGTCATCTGAACGGACTATTGCTGAATTGTCCATGCTCAAAATTAGCGGTGGCGCCTGGCTAGGCCGGATTCTTGCACAGGAAGGGGTAAAACATGCCTTTGGGATTGTGGACGGCACCTATTTAGGCTTTTTAAAGGGCATGCAGGATGCCGGAATTCAGCTGATCGGGCCCCGGCATGAAACCAGCGCTGCCCATATGGCCGGCGCCTATGCACGTCTACATGCCGGTCTGGGGGTATGCTTTGCCAGCAACGGACCGGGGGTGGCCAATATCTTGCCCGGGATTGCCGTTGAAAACGCCGAAGGCAATCGTGTGCTTGTGATCACCAGCTCCAGGCGCAGCGGGATTGCCTATCCTGATCGCGGCGGAACGTATCAGTATTTTAATCAAACTGGGGTCATCAAGGCCATGGCCAAGTTTAGCGTCAGTGTCGCCTCTGCCGAGCGTTTACCGGAGCTTACCAGGCGCGCCTTGCGCTACTGCTGGCAAGGCCGGCCCGGCGTGGTCCATCTGGATGTGCCGGAAAATATCATGAATACCAAAGGCACATATCCGGATCTGTGGCCGGCTTTCAGTTTTCGGGTATCCCGTCTGGCCCCTCCGGATCAAGAGCAAATTGACACTGTACTTGCTATGCTGCGCAAGGCGAAAAAGCCGCTGATCCATGCCGGTAGCGGGGTATTGCATGCCAATGCCAGCGAACAGCTGGCCGAGTTGGCGGAACTGAGCGGCATACCCGTTAGTAACAGCTGGGCCGCCCGCGGTGTGCTGGATGAACGAAACACGGCAGCGATTCCGATGATACATGTGGAATTGTATAACTATATGCGTAATCAGGCCGACCTGGTGTTGATCCTTGGTTCCCGGATGGGTGAGACAGACTGGTGGATGAAAGCGCCGAACTGGTCGAAGGGCGGCAAATTAAAGGTCATCCAGGTGGATACGGATGAACAAAATGTTGCCATGCATCACCCGGTGGACGAAATAGTGATCGCCGATGTGCGTGAATTTCTACTACGACTGAATCAAGCGATCCAAAAAGAGAAGAGCGCGGCCCTGCGTCAGGCCAATGCCGCCTGGTTAAAAGACTTGAAATCCCGACAAAAAAAGGATCGCGAGAAACTGGATCGGGCCCTGTTAGCGGATCGCTCGCGTCTGCAGCCGGCCGTGGTGGTGCATACCTGTCGGGAACATTTTGCGGATGACAGTATCTTTGTCTTTGACGGCGGCAACACTGCCGTGTGGTCCAATTTTTATACCCAGATTCGTCATCCTAACTCGGTTCTATCGACCTATAAAATGGGCATGCTGGGGGCCGGTGTGGCCCAGGCGCTGGGCGCTGCCGTAGCCTGCCCGAATCGGGCAGTCTGCTGTTTGATCGGAGACGGTGCCTTCGGCTTTCACCCCCAGGAGCTGGAAACGGCTATTCGGCACCAGCTCAAGGTGGTCTATGTCGTCTTTGTGGATCGTCAATGGGGGATGGTCAAAATGACGCAGCAGTTTGCATTCAAGCCCCTGAAAACCATGATCTTCAAGTCATTGGGGCCCGGTGAAACGATCAATGCCGATTTTAACGAGATCCGCTACGATTTGTTAGCTGAGAGTATGGGCGCAGCCGGTTATTTGGCCCGTAGCGAATCGGAATTAAAAGCGGCCCTGGAAGCTACCAGGAGTGCCGAGCGGGCAGCGGTCATTCACGTCGAAGTCGATGCAGTGCAACACATGTGGGCGCCCGGACTGTTGCATTTCAAAGCGATGCATCAGGAGCCTGCCGGTTAGGCCCGCGACAATGGAATCCATCGACCAAATAGCGCTCAATTTTAATCCGGCCAGTCTGGTGCTTTTGAATGTGGTTCTCGGACTGGTCATGTTCGGTGTGGCTCTGGATCTGCGTTGGTCCGCGTTTGAGAGCATTCTCAAAAATCCACGCGGACCCATCATCGGTCTGGCCGCCCAATTCCTGATTTTACCGGCAGTTACCTTTCTTTTAGTGGAAGTCTGGGAGGTGTGGCCGTCCATCGCCCTGGGAATGATGCTGGTAGCAGCCTGTCCCGGCGGCAACATATCAAACATCATGACCTACCTGGCCGGTGGGAACACGGCCATGTCAGTCAGTATGACGGCTGTCTCTACGGCAGTGGCGGTCTTTATGACTCCCTTTAATATCACTTTTTGGGCCAGTTTGTACGCGCCGACGGCCTCTCTTTTGCGTGATATTGCATTAAGCCCCTGGATGCTGTTTGGCAATGTGCTGCTGGTCCTGGGTTTGCCACTGGTGCTGGGAATGAGCATTGCGCATCGCTTTCCGGCTCTTGCCTGGCGCCTGAAAACTCCTTTTAAATATATATCCGTCACTTTCTTTATTTTATTTGTCCTGGGCGCGTTGAGTGCCAACTGGCAGACTTTTCTCAGTCATGTGAGTCTGGTTGCCGGACTGGTCTTTGTGCATAATCTGCTGGCCTTACTGAGCGGTTATAGCGCTGGCAAGCTGCTGGGTCTGCCGGACAAGGATCGCCGGGCGGTTACCATCGAGACCGGTATCCAGAACTCGGGCCTGGGACTGACATTGATATTCACCTTTTTTATTGATCCCCAAACCGGTCTGCCTTTGGGTGGCATGGCCCTGATTGCTGCCTGGTGGGGCGTTTGGCATATTATTTCCGGACTCAGTCTGGCCTTTGCATGGAATCTGTATGACCGCTATCATCCAGCAGTATCAGAATAAAAAAAGCCGGTTGCACGTCGCCATCAGCGGTGCGGCTGGTTATTTAGGTCGCGTATTGTTAGAACAGCTGCTCGCTGTCATGGATCAGGACAGTGTCATCCTGGCCCTGGATATTCACCCTGATCCGGATTTGCCGCCGGATGACCGGATCCGCTATCACTGCGTGGATGTGCGCAGTCCGGAATTAGGTCGTCTACTGGCGGAGTATCAGATCGGGTCATTTGTTCATCTGGCCTCCATCGTCAATCCGGGCAACAAGCAGGACCGCCAGCGGGCCTACAGCATTGATGTCGAAGGCAGTCGTAACGTCATGGAAGCCTGCTTGCACACAGGCGTACTGCAGTTCGTTTACCTGAGCAGCGGTGCCGCTTATGGCTATCATTCTGATAATCCGGCCTGGATCGATGAAACGTGTCCCTTGCGCGGCAATTATGAATTTGCCTATGCCTGGCATAAAAAGCTGGTAGAGGAAATGCTGGCCGGGTATCGTCAAAAACAACCCCAGCTCAGTCAGTTGATTTTGCGACCAGGCACAATCCTTGGCCAAAACGTCCGCAATCAAATCACCGGACTTTTTCAAATGAACCCGATTCCGGCGGTCAAGGGTAGTGAAAGTCCCTTTGTTTTTATCTGGGATCAGGATGTTGCAGCCGTGATAACCATTGGTTTACTAGAAAACAAAACGGGCATCTTTAACCTGGCTGGAGACGGTTGTATGACCCTGGCTCAAATTGCCAGCCGGCAGGGTACGCGGATACAGGCCAGACCGGCCTGGTTGTTGCAACTGGGTTTGTGGTTCATGCGCTTGTTGCGCATTACACCCTATGGCCCGGAACAGGTCCGGTTTTTGGCCTGGCGGCCCGTACTGGCCAATCAACGCCTGAAGACCGAATTTGGCTACCAACCTCGACTGGATTCGGTGGCTGTGTTTGATTTCTGGCTTGGTCATGGCGGCAATGCTGCCTAGTATTCTTTGTTCACGTTGATTTCGTACAAGACTTCCGTTTGATTTTGCTGGATGTCCCTGGCGCGCAATTGCAGGCGATTCAGTCCCTGCTTGAAGTCCAGGGCGCCCAAATTGTAATAGCCGTATTGAAAAATTGATTCAAATGGGTAGCGTTGCTCCAGCAGCCAGTCGCCATTTTTAAAATACAATTTATCGTATTGCCTTTTTTCCCAGGCGCCATTATTCAATGACCATTCCAGCTGGTAGATTCCCCGCCGGGTGTGTTTTTCCAGACCCGGATCGATGATCGTAACTTGAACCGGCCAGCTCTGACTCAAGCGAATGTTCTCCAGACGTGAATGACTGATCAAGGTGTTAGCTTGCGGAGTTTTAATGACTAATTGACCAATTACGGGTGCCAGACTATCACTGGCGGGCGGCAGGAGTGATAGCGGGTTGAGTATTTCGCGACCGTGGTCCCGGGCCATAAAAAAATGCAGGTGGGCGCCGGCGCTATGGCCGCTGTTACCGCTATAGGCGATGATGGTGTCGTTTTGCACCAATCCGCGCCTTTTTAAGGGTTTGTCGGCCTTCAAGTGATAATAGCCGCTCAACCAACCTTGTCCATGACCTAAAAAAAGATAATTGCCTGGCCCGGGTACGGGCTGCCAGGGATCATCATCCGAATGGCGGCTGTACAGTACCGATCCGCTGGCTACCGGTTTAATTCCCTGGTTCAGGCTGGAAATATCCAGGCCGTTATGGAAGTGATCGTAGCGCGACTCGGCAAAGGTGGAGGTCAAACCGTGTATCGCGGGCAATTTTTCCTGCTGTAGAGGCCACTGAAAGCGGGGTTGGTAGCTTGCTTGCGGTTCGTTCGCTGGCAGTAGAGTCAGGGCCGATACCAGCATCAGCGGAAAAAAGCATCGCCCAGGATGTTGCTTGCAATTCAGATATTTGTCCAGCATATTGCCTTATCATCGGGAAACGAACTTGTCTGCCAAGTCAAAAAATGAATCAGCTATACCGGAAGAGAGCCTGGAGATTGGCGTCCTGATTGAGAAATGTGCCCAGGGTGATATTTCCGCTCTCCAGGAGTTTTTTCAGCAGTATAGTCTCGACATTTATAATTTTCCCATCCGGGTATTTTATTTAAGCGAGGATGAGGCCTCTGATTTTTTTCTTTATGCTTTTGAACGCTTGCGCAATGGAAAGCGCTTTGCCAGTTTTGCCGGCCGATCCCGATTTCGTACATGGTTTTACACAGTATTGCGTAATCTGGTGATCGACTGGATGCGATCTGTCAAAGAACTGGACACGGTGCAAATGCACGTTTGGCAAGATAGCCAGGGACGCCCCACGGAATTATTAAATGAGATTGTTGATCCGGGCAGCGCAATGGATGATGAAAGCAATCGTCAAAAAGCGGAATCCCTGCATACTGTTTTAGGCCAGTTGCCCCTGGAGCAGTCGATCATGCTGAAATTGGCCTATATATACTATTTTGACCTCGATGTTCGGGAGCTACAGTGGCTGGCCAGGCGCAAGGACAGCAGCCGGGAAGCGCTCCTGCAGGAGCTGGAACACATTCGCGATGAACTGCGTCTGAAGGCTGAACGCTTCCGGGAAGTCCAGGATCAGTTGACGGCGCTCTATCTGGGTATTTGGCGACTGAAATGGAAGGTGCGCCAGTCGGAATCTGGCCAGGAGCGAGCGATCAGCGGGGTAGGGGCCAGCGGTCCGGATGATTTTGAATTGAACAAGATGCGCGACCTGCTAGCCAAAAAAATAGCCCAACGAGACCGACTGCTCGCCAGATACAACAAAGGCCAGCTGATTGTCAAAACTCCGCATGCTCATCTGGCTGATCTACTCGGGGTCTCTGCCGCTGGAATATCAGTAAATTTGGCCCGTATAGCAGAAAAAATTGAGAAGGGCTTATTGGAAATGCAATAATTTCCGTCTCATCCCGACAAAGGAAGAATCGGCATGCAATTCGAGCAGGAAATTTCAAAATACATTCAAACGGATCCGGATTCGGCCGGGCAGGAATCGAAAGCTGCCAATGATGCCCCCATGCATCACTGGATGGCGCAATTAATGCAAGCCCGGGCCAGGCAAAACAGTTGCTTGTGGGACTTCATGCCGGAAAGCGCAACCGAGCGCGAATTGCTATTTCAAATGCAGGTGCCCGGTACGCCAGTAAGCGAGTATAGCGAGCGAGCGCTGCCCGATGCTTTACAGGCCTATGTGAACCGCAGCCTTGATTTTGATCGTTTGGCCGTCCGATCAAATAACAAAGAGTATTTTATTATTCGCCTGGTCGAATCCGGGATAAAAATTTTGACAACGGCGGCAACCAGTCTGGTTGTGGAGCCGGTATCGGCCGTGGCTGTGCGTCTGGATCACGCCCCTCGAGAGCCGGCGCGGATGCAGCTAGAATGGCCCCTTGACGTGGGGCCGGTAGAGTTGATGCTTTTTAATAGCGGTCACAATCAAATGGAAATCAAGGGCAAGCTGCCGCATGGCTACAGCGGGGCAGTGGTGCTTTCGGAAGTGCTGGATCCGGCTCAGGATAAAACGCGCATTTTGGAAACCCTGCGCCTGGAGGCGGAACAACACTTTCAGTTTAGCGCCCTGCAACCTGGTATCTGGCAAATTGCATTGCCGCAAATGACAAAGTCTGTGTTGCGCTTTATGCTGCACCCCGACACGAAACTGTCTCAGTCGGTGCCCTAGAATCCTCAGGGATGCAAGCGAGCGATACGATCACCAATCGTCAGGTAAATGGATTCGATTTGTTCGATACCGCCAAGGTGTTGGCGTAATTCTTCGGTGTAATTCACCCGAAAGCTGTCGTGCGCTTTGATCACCATGGCCTGCTCCTGCATCGTGCCGTTCCCGGCATTCAGGTGGAAAAAGAGCTGTAGATTGCCGCGGTGATTCTGGACAATATGCTTGATCTTATGGATCGAGTCCGGTTGGATTGCGCCACCGCGAAAACGGACGTGCAGGGATTTTTCCTGCTTTTCATCCAGCTTGTCCTGAGTCAAAGGTTCCATGCTCTGAACCAGCAGCGAAATTGTATTGGTTTCGTCCTTGCGTTCCACAGTTGCCTTGATCAACATCGGCTGATCGCTGACCAGCTGCTCCTTATTGCGGACATAATCGCGCGGGAACAAGGTCGCTTCAATGCTGCCGGTCATATCTTCTAGCATCAGGCGACCCATTTCCTGGTTTTTCCTGGTGAGTTTGATTTGATAGCTCTGGATCAGGCAGGCTAGTTCCACATTTTGCTTGTGTTTGCACTGGTTCAGCATTTGGATCGTGTGGACGTGCACCTTTTCCAGAATGCGCCTGTACTTGTCCATTGGATGACCGCTAAAATAGAAGCCCATGACTTCTTTTTCCAGCTGCAGGAGTTCTTCCTGGCTGTATTCCAGCGAATCTTCTTTTTTGGGAATCGGGTCATTCAGGCTGACGCTGTTTTGCACCCCGGCAAAGAGATTGAATTGTCCGCTTTCCTTGTCGACCTGGCTTTTTTGGCCATGGCTCCAGGCCATTTCGAGACTGGCTTTCAGAGTTTTGCG
The DNA here is from genome assembly GCA_020441005.1 of Leptospiraceae bacterium. Taxonomy (GTDB): domain Bacteria; phylum Spirochaetota; class Leptospiria; order Leptospirales; family Leptonemataceae; genus JAGRNA01. The sequence goes on along the minus strand of JAGRNA010000133.1, from coordinate 16,673 downwards.
GGTATAGCCCAGACTTTGAAAGGCCCCCGCATGAATCAAGGCTTCCAGTGTGCGCTTGTTCATCTCTTTCAGGTTAACTTCTTCGGTGAAATGGAAAAAACTTTTGAATTTGCCGCCCGCCAGATTCTGGCGACTGGCCAGGATTGCTTCCACCGCACCGGCGCCAACTCCCTTCAGGGCGCCCATGCCAAAGCGCAATACGCCTTCCTGAATGTAGGTAAAGCGATGCTCGGATTCGTTAATATCGGGCCCCATGATTTCAATGCCCATTTCCCGGCAAGTATTGATGTACGGCACAAGCTGGTCGATCTTGCCTAGTTCAGCATCCAGCACAGCGCGCATATAATCGGTTGGGTAATTGGCCTTTAGCCAGGCCGTCTGATACACGATAAATGCATACGCAGCGGAATGGCTTTTATTAAAGCCATACTTGGCAAATTCAGCCATTTGATCGTAGTAGCTATTCGCAAAATTGACGTCATAGCCGCGTTCCCGGGCCCCGGCCAGGAATTTTTCTTTCATTTTGGCCATCTGGTCTTCTTTCTTTTTGCCCATCGCCTTGCGCAGGGCGTCGGCTTCTCCGGGAGTAAAACCGCCAATCACGCGCGAGATTTGCATGATTTGTTCCTGGTAGACGATGACGCCAAAGGTATCGGCCAAAACATCGTGCAAATCGGGGTGGGGGTAGACCACCTTCTCGCGGCCTTTCTTGCGGTTGATGAAGGATTCGGCCATACCGGCGTCTAACGGGCCGGGACGGAAAAGCGCAATCACGGCAATGATTTCCTCAAATCGTTCGGGAGCCATCCGGATTACGAATTCGCGCATCCCGCCCGATTCGACCTGGAAGACACCGCTGACATCGCCGCGCTGCAGCAGTTGATAGGTTTTGGGATCATCCAGTGGCAAAGCGGCCATATCGGGCCGCTTTGCGCCGCGCTTCTGGATACCTTGCAAGCAATTCTCAATGATTGTCAGGTTGCGCAGACCAAGGAAGTCCATCTTGACCAGACCCACATTGGTCAGCGCGTTCATATCGTATTGGCATACGGGCACGCGTTCCGTTTTGCCATTTTCATCTTTTTTGGCCACTGTGGCCAGGGGGACCAACGATTCTAGCGGCTGCGGGGCTATCACGACACCAGCAGCGTGGATTCCTGTATGACGGGTATTATCTTCCAGTTTGCGAGCAACCGCAAAAAGTTGTCGCTGCACATCACCGCTTTCGCTGTATTTGCGCAGTTCAGATGATGTTTCGAGAGCCTCGCCGATTTTGATATTCAGTTTATCGGGAAACATCTTGGAGATGGAATTGGCCTCGTCAAAACCGATGTTCAGTACGCGGGCGACATCTTTCAGGCAGGCCTTGGCAGCCATACGTCCATAGGTGATAATCTGGCCGACCTTGTCGGCTCCGTATTTCGTGCGGACGTATTTGATTACCTCTTCACGCTTTTCAGCGCAAAAATCGACATCAATATCGGGCATCTCCTTACGATCCGGATTGAGGAACCTTTCAAATAATAAGCCGTAGCGGATGGGATCAATATCCGTGATTCCGAGCGCATAGGCGACGATGCTGCCGGCGGCCGAGCCGCGGCCGGGACCGACCGGAACGCCGTTTTGTTTGGCCCAGTTAATAAAATCCTGGACGATCAAAAAATAACCCGGAAAATCCATGCTGGTGATTACCTGGTATTCAAACTCGAATCGCTGGCGGATGGGCGGCGTGATTTCATTGTAACGCCGCTTTAATCCTTCTTCCGCCAGTTTATAAAGCCAGCTCTGCAGATTGTATCCTTCGGGGACATCAAAACGGGGTAGCAGCGGATTACCGAAAGTAAAATCCAGCTGAACCATTTCGTTGATTTTTTGCGTATTATGCATTGCCTCGGGCAATTCCGGGAAGAGTCTGGCCATCTCCGCTGGATTCTTGACATAGAAGTGCTCGTTAAAGCTGAAGAATAGCTCCTCGTTAATATTTTTTTTCTGATTGATGCGCAAGAGAATCTCCTGCGCCTGCTGGTCACTTTGGGTTAAAAAGTGACTGTCATTCGTTACGACCAGGGGTATGTTGTGCTGTCGGGCAATCTCCAGGTTTGCCCGGGCGACTACGTCCTCTTCCTTTAGTCCATGCTTCTGGATTTCCAGGTAAAACCGGTCCTTGCCGAATACTTCACTTAGATGACCGGCCAGCCGGGCTGCTTCAGCATGCCGCTCACGCAATATGTGCTGCTGGACCTCGCCGCCCAGGCAAGCCGTCAGGCAAATCAGCCCCGCATTGTTTTCTGCCAGGAGATTATAATCAATGCGGGGTTTGCGGTAGAAGCCTTCTGTATAGGAACGGCTAGCCAGTTTGATCAGGTTGCGGTAGCCGGTTTCGTTTTGGGCCAGGAGGACCAGGTGATAATTGCCCCCGTCCTGGATTTGCGCTTCCATATTGCGTTTTTCGCGCATATCACCGGGGGCTACGTAAAACTCACAGCCGATAATCGGTTTTACGCCTTCCTTGATCGCCGCCTGGTAGAACTCAATCGCCCCGAACATATTGCCGTGATCCGTCATGGCCACAGCGTCCATGCCATTGGCCTTGACATGCCGCATCAATTCGGGTATGCGTATAGCGCCATCCAGCAGACTGTACGAAGTGTGTAAATGTAGATGGGTAAATCGATGCTGCTGACGATCTAATCCTGGTGCTGTTGTCATCGATTTCGGGACCTGATTGGGAATCAAAGTGACATAATCTGAGCCCCCGGATTTTCAGGCAAGCAATACGAGCGTAAAATGCTTGCAAGCTGTCGAAAAAACTGATATGGGTAACCAAGCCATGCGAGTCAGCGAAGCTGCCAGGAAATTACTGATTCCAAGCGGAACCCTGCGATACTGGCAGGGCCGGGGCTTGATCAGTAAAACAGAGAGTCTTGATTTTGAGGCCCTGGTGCAGGCCCGTCTGATCCAGAATTGCCGCTCACGGGGTATCTCGCTGCAAAAAATACGTCAGGTGAAAGAACAACTGCAAATCGGTCTCTGGACAACGGCCGGTGAAAAGTCATCCAGTCAGACCGCGGCGACCGCAGATGCAGCGAACGATTTCTGGCACAATCAAGTCTTTGTCAATCCGGCTCGCGAGGTGTTGGTATGGCCCCGGGGGGAGGAATTCCCGCACGAACCAGGTGGCCGGCAGCTTTGTTTTCATTATTTTGTGAACGGTCAGGCTGGCGGAGAGTCGGATTGTGTCATGCTGGCGGATTACAAGGCCCGGGAGCGCCCGGCCGATGCGATCATGCCCGCCGAGGACGAGTATTTGGACCTGATTGAACGGGCGGATGCGCGCGGCATCTTGCAGTTTTTACTCGCGCAGCTGCAGCATCATCCAGAGAATCTGGTTATTGTGATTGAAACGGGCAATTTCTATTATGAGCACAACGATTTATCCAATGCCCGTAAATATTATGAGCGAGCTCTGGTAATCCTGCCCGGTTGTGTAGAGGCCCTGTATAACCTGGCTAATATACATTTGCGCGAAAAAAGGTACGCAGTTGCCATTCGCTATTTTCGCCGGGCGCTGGAATACAACCCTGAATTTGCTGAGGCATGGTACAATTTGGGATTGCTGCTCATCTCACTGAATTATCGTCAGCCGGCTATCGATTGCATGCAGCGCTATTGCGAGCTAGACCCGGATTCCGAATGGGCAGACCAGGCGCGTCAGTTGCTAACGGACTTGCAGCAGCAGGATTTAAACTTCGAGACCGGTCTGATCGAAACAAAAGACGTGCTGGACCCGGATGAACCAGATCAGGATTGGTAATGTGTGGTGACTGAAGAAACTATAGCACATCCAGGAGCGGCACACTCCAATGATCATGATTCATCACAGAGCAGGGCACTGATCGAAGCCATTCAGGTCTTTCAAAACATTAACCTGCTGCAAATCAAGCGCTCGTATCGGGATCTATTGGAGATGTCCGAGCAAGCGCTGGAAAATTTTGTTCAGAAGCACTCTGATTTTGTCATTTTCCTGCTAAATATTCTGGATGACGAGCGCGCCGGAGCGCTACTGGAGCGCTTGACTGATTCGGCCATTATTTATCTGAGCGAGGAAGAACTGCGGAACCTGTTGATCAAGCAAGTCGGACATTTTGCCACCCACGGCAGGGATTTTAACAGCCTGTCCATGTTCATGGACAAAGTCGATCGTCCGGAGCTGAACGCCTTGTCTGTAAAAAAGAGAATCAGCAAGTCCGAGGCTGACATCATCAAATTGATACCCATGATGCGCGTGGATTTTGCCAACCGGCACTTTAAATACCTGGAAAGCCTGAATAAATCCCGGCGTGAAAGTTTTTGTTCCGAAGTGATTGAGCGTAATGTCAATGTGGCGATCGGACTCCTTTTATTTTGTCCCGATCTACTGCTGGTCAGTTTGCTGGATGCTCTGGCCGAGAAATTACCGCGCTTGATGCGTTTTTTCCCGGATGCCGTTTTTATGAAACGTTTTGAATACGGCTACACGAGCTACCTGCGACCATCCGTGCGTGACAACCTGCCCAGGGGTACCCAGTCCCTGATTGCTGAACTCATAGGCTTTGCCGAGAAAACGGAAGGCTTTATGCTGAAACTGATTGAAGCCTTCGCGGATCCGGAACTGACCGCGGTTCAAAAACGTAAAATTCGTCTGGAAGAACTATCCCATATCATCAGTCAGCACAAAATCAAGCATCTCAAAATTGCTTTTTATGATTTGCGGGAAATCGGGGTTGTCGAGGATGCGGATCTGGAATTAATACAGAGTCTGCATGCCGAGCACAACACCGAGTCCTGATTACCGCCTGGCTGGCGTCGATTTGTAAAGGCTGGATCAGATCCGCTCAAGCGGCAAAAAAGTCCGCTTTGACAATATCGTCCAGATGGACAGCATTCTCGGAGCCGTCCCGATTGCGCTGCACTACCATATCGCCCTCCAGCTGGCGATTCTTGTCCAGTTCCAGCACCGTTCCGTTTTTCAGGTAAAGCATGATATCAATACCTCGAAATTCAATAAAGCGGGTTAATTGTTGTTTAAACTCCAGATCTTTGAGTTGCACGAGTAGCTCCTGTTGCAGTGTTTTTATATCTTTTACAGAGCTATCCGTGAAAGTACTCTGTAATTATGTCGTATACTTTCTTAACGGTACAAGCAGTCAGAAGGTACAGTACTTTTTTTATTCATTAGAAAATTTTTATAATTTGTACGTACATCCAGCTGAAACAGGCCGGAGAGGTGGACTACAAACAGAGCGCCAGCTACGATTCCCTGGTGCTGAATAGAAAAAATACTATGCTGCCTGCCTGGGCCAGAAAAGCTGACATAATATGGAGTACAGTGCCTGGTCGCAAATATAGATCTGTGCTCGCGAACAACAGGAAGGAATATGATTGGAGTTGTAATTAAGGACGGCGAACCGGTCGAGGTGGCCTTGAAGCGCTTTAAGCGGGAATGTGTAAACGCCGGCATCCAGTCAGAAATTAAACGACGCGAATTTTTCGAAAAGCCTTCAAAAATCAAAAAGCGCAAAGTTGATGCTGCGATCCGCAAGCGACGCAAAAAACGCATTATCATGCAACGGCGCGATCGCAATGGCTAGTCTGCAAGAGCAAATTGACGCCGACTTAAAAACGGCGTTAAAAAGCAAGGCGCGCACCGAATTGGCCGCTTTGCGACTATTGAAAGCTGATATCCAGCATGAATTAACCAAAGACGGCTCTGCCGAGATCGCGGATGAGCAGGTGCAGGCGATCATCAAAAGAGCCGTCAAGCGCCGCAAGGATTCAATAGAGCAATTTACCAAGGCTGGCAGTCTGGATAATGCTGAGCAAGAAAAGGCTGAGCTGGTATTTATTGAGCGCTATTTGCCTGCCGGTCTGGATGAGGCGGCCATTAAAATTCATGTTAGCGCTGTCCTGGAATCCATCAAGCCGGCCGGTCCGCAGGATACGGGCAAGGTGATGGGTGCAGTGATGGGCAGGCTCAAGGGTCAAAATGCGGATGGAGCGATTGTCAAGCAGGTTGTTAGCGGAATGCTCGCGCAGCTGAATTGAAGAACACCGACCTTAAAGAATCAATCCTGCAGGCCATACCAATAGAAAGCTATATTGGTCGCTATGTAAAACTCACAAAAGCTGGCAAATATTTGAAGGGCTTGTGTCCCTTTCATAGTGAGAAGACGCCTTCTTTTACCGTAACACCGGAAATTGGCAAATATAAGTGCTTTGGCTGCGGTCAGTCGGGCGATGTCTTTAGTTTTACAATGGCGATGGAGGGCATTGGCTTTCGAGAAGCCATGGAATTGCTGGCGAATTATGCCGGTATTGATCCTGGTCAGAGCCGTCAACTCAGCGAAACGCAAAAAAAACAGGAGCAACTCTTTGCACTCAATCAGGCGGCAGGTGTTGTGTATCAACAACTGCTGCATACCGGCGCAGGTCTGCAGTACCGCCAATATTTAGCCGATCGGCAGATCCAGGAACGTTCCGCCAGTCATTTTCAACTGGGTGCCGCTCCCGACGCATGGGATACCCTTGCCTCCCGCTTTTCGGAACAGCAGGAGCTGTTGCTGGAACTGGGGCTACTGCGCCGTAGTCCAAAAGATGCTCAAAAAGTGTACGATTTTTTTCGGGACCGGATTATATTTCCTATCCTTGATTACAAGGGCCGCACAACCGGATTTGGGGGCCGCATTGTTACCTCAAGCCCGGACCGCAAGGATGCCAAGTACATTAACTCGCAGGATTCGCTTGTCTTTCAAAAAGGTCAGTTATTATATGGCCTGTTCGAAAACCTGAAGTCCATCCGCCAGGAGCGCCAAATCTGGTTTACGGAGGGTTACCTGGATGTGATCGGGCTTTGGCAAGCGGGATTCGAACTGGCCTGTGCGCCTTTAGGGACCGCTATTCGCAGTAGTCATCTGGATTTGGCGGCGCGTTATGCGGATCAGGTGGTGGCCATTTTTGACGGCGATCCTGCCGGCCAAAAAGCGGCGCTGAAGTTTAGCGCCTTGCTATTGAATTTTCCGCGCTTGCAAGGCCGAGTGCTGGTGTTACCGCCAGGCATGGACGCATTTGACTTGAGTATCCAATGCTCGAATGCGCAATTGCAGCAAATCCTTGCGATGCAGCTGGATGTGGATCGCTTCTTTGTCATGGAAACCTTATTTCCGGGACTTGGTTTGCAGACAATGCAGGCCGTCAGGTCAGACAACCCGTTAGAAAAGGCTGCTGCGGCGCTTGCTTTTTACCAGGATCCAAAGTCTGCACAGGTTACCGGGACACAGTCAGGCAAGCGACAGGCTTTAAATCGCTTTTATGGCAGTTTAGCAGATATTGGCAATCCGCTGGATCAAAAAATGCTGTTGGACCAGGCCGCGGCAATACTGGCTTTAGACGGCCAGGAGTTGCAAAGGGAGTTCTTGCAACAAGCCCACAGGGACCGGAGCCCTGAGCCAATGGACCGGCGGCCAAAAGAGATCAAGGCACAGGCACACTTTGGGACGGGGCAAGCGCTGCAAAGCGAGCGATCGCCAGAGCCTGGCGCCGGGATTTTTGCAACCCCATCTGCGATGGGAGACTGGCAGCGCAAAATTGCTCGCATGGAGCAACATTTGTTATTGGAGCTGGTATTGGATCATCGTCTCGCGGCCACAGCCGCGCAGCGTCTGAACCAGCGCGCCTGGATCGATATATCCAGCGAGTACCTATGGCGTTTCCTGGAAGGCAAACTGATGCAGGGTGAAGTCTGGCAAGCTGCCGATTTGCGCTTGTTTGACTTGCCATCGGCCAATTTGGAAGCTTTTATAAGGATACTGGCCGATCACCAGGCCCGCTATGGACCCAATGCGGGTGACGAAGAGCTGGATGAGAAATTGCAACGCGTCCAGGACATGTTTTTTTCGCTGGAGGAGTTGGACATAAAAAAAGTCATGGCCGATTTGGAGGCACGTCAGCATGTGGCGGATTCGGTGTCAAGATTGGCAATTGTACAGGAACGAAACCAGCTAATCCGCCAATTAGATGAGTTGAAGACAGCTCGAAAGCAAGCCCCGCAGCGATAACCTTGAAAATGGCATCATTTGACACAAGTCCAAACGGGCAAATTTCGAACCTATAAGTCGAGCACAGAAGATAGAGGTATTGCACAATGGCAATGGAGGATTTACCGGAAATCCAGAAGATCGTCTCAATTGGCAAAGCGAATGGCGAAATAACTTATGATGAAATCAATGAGTACTTGCCTGAAAAAATTGTAAATTCAGAGCGCATTGAAGATGTTTTTACCATGCTCAATCAAATGGGTATTGAGGTGGTCGAGGAATATGAGCACGAAGAAAGCGAGGAAACACCGCCCCCCGTAGTCGCTGCTCCTCCGCCGCGTGAGGTCCGCAAAAAGCCTGAAGCGCGCAAGAAAAAAGAATCCGTTTCCAATTCCATCAGCGATGATCCGATTCGGCTGTATCTCAAGGAAATCGGCAAGGTGTCGTTGATTTCCGGGGACAAGGAAGTCTTTCTGGCCAAACGAATCGAAAATGGCGAGAACATTATTGAAGAAACCATATTGGGTTCATCCCTGTTGCGCGCCAATTTTATCAAACAAATGCCCAAGATCCGGACCCGAAAAATCAAGATTTTCGAGGTCGTGCGGGTCAATAAGGCCTATTATCTCAATCAAAATGAAATCGAAAAACTGGAAAAAAAGTTTTTCGAAAACATGGAAATCATCCAGGCCCAGGAAAAGCTGTTACAGGATGCCCAGCTAAAGCTGCGCAAATATGTAGAAGGCAGCAAGAAATGGCGCGAGTACAAGGAAAAGGAAGATGCCGCCAAGGCGATCCTGAATACAGCCGTACGCAAGGTCGGTGTTTCACAGAAAGAAACCCAGCGGATTTCACAAAAGATCAAATCCATGGTTTTTCGCATAAAGGAAATCCATCGTCATTTTCTGGGCATCAAGGCACGTTACGGCAAGGACATTCGCGATATCAAGGCCTATAATCGTTTCATTGAAAAGAACGAGAGCCTCGACGAAATCGTAACTGAAATGGGTTGCGATATTGATGAAGTGCGCGAAGTTATCAAAGATATCCGCAACAACGAGCGCAAGCTGCGACGCATGGAACAGGAAGCTGGCTCACCGGTTATGGAGATTTTGGGTTGGGGCGAATCCCTGAACAAAGGCGAGCGTGAAATAGCCCAGGCCAAAAAAGAACTGATCAAGGCCAACCTGCGTCTGGTTGTCAGTATTGCCAAGCGTTATGCCAATCGCGGCATGCACTTCTTTGATTTGATCCAGGAAGGCAACATCGGCTTGATTAAAGCGGTCGATAAATTTGAATACAAGAAAGGTTATAAGTTTTCAACCTATGCTACCTGGTGGATTCGACAGGCCATCACCAGAGCGATCAGCGATCAGGCGAGAACGATCCGCGTGCCGGTGCACATGATCGAACAGATTAACAAGGTTGTGCGCGAGTCCCGGCTCTTTTTGCAGGAAACCGGTCGTGAGCCCACCAATGATGAAATTGCCGAGCGTCTGGGTTGGCCGGTTATAAAAGTCAAGGCCGTCAAGAATGTGGCGCGGGAACCAATTTCGCTGGAAGTGCCGGTGGGCTCCGAAGAGGACTCGGAACTGGGTGATTTTATTCCGGACAATGACGTTGTTTCACCCATCGACGCGACCGCCCATCGCTTGCTATCGGAGCAAATCCAGCAGGTATTAAATACCTTGCCGGCCCGGGAACAGAAAGTATTGCGAATGCGTTTCGGACTGGATGACGGTTACTCGCATACCCTGGAAGAAGTCGGGTATGTATTCCAGGTTACGAGAGAACGGATTCGGCAGATCGAAGCCAAGGCTCTGCGGCGCTTGCGTCATCCTTCCCGCAGTCGCAAGCTCAAGGATTACATCGACTAGTCCTGGGCTGCTCTTTAGAAGTCGTCCCCAAACCATCCATGGTATTTGGGACGCAGAACGCAATTTGAAAGCAAAGCTCCCAAATTGCTCACACCTTGCTCAATTTCGATAGAAATTTCGCCGGTGGCAACACGTCCTGTGTTGCAAGAGGCTGTTTTGGGACAGCCTCTTATTCGACTCACCGACGGGCCAGCGATAGAGCTGATCGGCAGATATTGGCGCTCGTTAGAAGCTGCATGGGCATATGCAGCCCTGCCTGGTGCTTTGGTTCTCTCCGGCTACAGCGTAGCACACGAAGTAGTAGGTAAAACAATCGCACGCGTCCGGATCATGGGAAGGACACGCTTGCAGGCTGGTTGTACAGAGCTATAGCATCTCCCGGAAAATCCACTGTCCGACAGCCCTTGGCATTATATTACCTGACGTCTTGTTCTGAGCCATTGATCCTGTTCGCATTCATTTTCAAGCTTTATGGTGCGCGGAAATACGCGGCGGGCTCAAGTGTATCGGCCGGGTGTGCCAGATTTCAGCGGCATATTGGCCAATCGTGCGGTCCGATGAAAATTTGCCGGAACGGGCCGTGTTATAAATTGATTTTGCGGTCCAATCGGCTTTATTGCGGTAATCGGTTCCAATTTGCTCCTGAATGGCCACATAATCCATAAAATCAGCCATCAGAAAGTAATAATCGCCGCCGAATAGCAGTGTTTGGTGCAACTCATGAAATAATCCGGGCTCGTTCAAGTTGAAATAGTTGCCGTACAAAGCATCCATGACCTGCTTGATTGGTGGTGTTTGATTGCAAATGCGCAGGGGATCGTAACCGGCACGGATCAGGTCCAGTTCTTCAACAGTCTTGCCAAAAATATAAATATTTTCATCCCCCACCTCTTCCTTGATTTCAATATTCGCACCGTCCAGCGTGCCGACTGTCAAGGCCCCATTCAACATGAACTTCATATTTCCGGTCCCGGATGCTTCCATACCGGCCGTGCTGATTTGTTCTGACAGCTCGGCAGCCGGAAAAATACGTTCGGCCAGACTGACTCGATAGTTGGGCAGGAACGCAACTTTCAGTCGGTCGGACACTTCCGGATCGTGATTGATGATATCAGCTACAGAATGAATCAGTTTAATGATGTTCTTGGCCCGTAAATAACCAGGCGCTGCCTTGCCCGCGAAGATTACGGTTCTGGGAGTGTACTCCCTGTCCGGATTCGCTTTCATGGCTTGATAATCAGCGATCACGCGGAGGATATTCAGGTGCTGTCTTTTATACTCGTGAATACGTTTTACCTGGATATCAAACAGACTGTCTGGATCGGGATTGATGCCGCATTCGAACTGCAAAATGTGCCCCAGCTTTTCCTTGTTCAGGCGTTTAATTTGGCGCCATTTTTCCTGAAAAGCCGAGTCATGTGCCAGCGCATCCAGATCCCGTAATTTGGCCAGGTCCTTGATCCATTCAATTCCAATCGCTTCGCTGATCAGGGCGCTAAGTTCCGGATTGGAAGAAACTATCCAGCGGCGATGGGTGATGCCGTTCGTCTTGTTTTGAATGCGTTCGGGAAAGAACTTGTGAAAATGTGCAAAAGTATTGTTTTTTATAATCTCGGTATGTAAGGCCGCCACCCCGTTCACTGCGCTGGATCCGACAAAGGCTAAATTGGCCATACGCACCCGCCGGGGGGCACCCTCTTCAATGATCGAGAGTCTTTGCAGTTCGTCCGGATTGGCCCCGCGCTCGCGCATTTCATTTAGAAAGCGGGAGTTGATTTCATAAATAATCTGAATATGACGGGGTAGCAAGTTTTCAAACATCCCCAGGTCCCATTTCTCCAAAGCTTCCGGCAGGACAGTGTGATTGGTATAAGCGAAAACGCGCGTGGTCAATTCCCAGGCTGCCTCCCAGTTTATGGAATAGCGATCGACCAAAAGGCGCATTAATTCGCTGACTGCCAGAGCAGGGTGCGTGTCGTTCAGTTGCATGAAAACGCGCTCGGACAGTCGGTCAAAGTTCTCACCTTCTTCGGCTATAAATGTGGCCAAAGCATCCTGAACGGTGGCCGAAACTAGCAGGTATTCCTGTTTCAAGCGCAACTCCTTGCCTTGCTGGATGTTCTCGTTGGGATACAGGACTTTGGAAATGGACTCGCTGCGCTGTTTGTCTTCCACAGCACGAATATAATCGCCATGATTAAAGTACTCAAAGTTGAATTCATCGCTAGCGCGGCTGGCCCACAATCGCAGATTATTCACCATACGAGTATCATAGCCTGGAACCAATAAATCGTAGGCCTGGGCCATGATTGTTTCGCCCGGAATCCAGCGGTGGCGCACATGCCCGCGCGCATCGACAAATTGTTCGGCTTGTCCATAAAAATGGACCGGGTACATAATATCATCACGACGGATTTCCCAGGGGTTACCGTGCGTCAGCCAGTTGTCCGGGCTCTCTTTTTGGTGGCCATTGATGATGTTTTGATTAAAGATGCCGAATTCATAGCGGATGCTGGCTCCGCTGACCGGCAGATTCATGGCACTGACGCTATCCAGAAAACAGGCTGCCAGTCGGCCCAGACCGCCATTGCCCAATCCGGCATCCGGTTCGTACTTGACAATTTCTTGCAGATCATATCCAATTTGGGCCAGGCTCTGTTCTACAATGGCCTTGACACCCAGATTCACTAAATTGGTTTCAAGCAATTTGCCCATCAGGAACTCCATGGACAGGTAGTAGACTCGGCGGGCTTTTTGTTCGCGGATTTCGCGCTGGGTCTCATTGAAGCGATCAATCAGAAAGTCACGCACTGTAAAGGCCAGGGCCTGGTAAATATCGCCTCCTTTAATACTTTCACGGTACTTGCAGACATTGTACTCCAGGTGATGAGCAAAGGCCCTGGTTAGCGAATCCAGGTCGATCCGCATGTCCTGGTCCATTAAATTCCACAGTTTTTGTTGTTTGGCGAGTTTTTCCGCGTCTTGCATTGCTTGGCCTTTTCCCGTTAGATGTTGGCTGACCGGCTCACCATCAAAGACCAATGGTGGAGTTATTTTGGCCGCCTGCTTCAAGATTTGTATATCCGGGATTGGCTGCCAAGAAAAAAAAGTTTATTATTTACTGCGCATTTCGATGGCTCCGGCCCAGGCTGCCGGCGGCGGGGAGGCAATCTGGCGATTGCAGCGGCTACTACAAATCTATCCGGGCCTGGTGGTCCGAAAAACCCGCGTTACCCGGGTCTTGATACCACCGCGCACATTGTAGTCCGCGTGCAGCCGTAAGTAGCGTGGCTGACAGGCATCCAGAATATCATCCATAGCCCGATTGACCACATTTTCATGAAAGATGCCGATGTTTCGATACGCTGTGAAGTACTCTTTCAGGCTTTTTAATTCGAGGCACCTTTCCACCGGTTTGTATTGTAAATAGATAATACCAAAGTCTGGCAGTCCGGTTTTGGGACAGATGGCAGTAAACTCCGGGATTTCCATATCAATGCGGTAGTCACGGTCACGATACACATTGCGAAAGACCTCAATCTTTGGCAGTGTAAGATCGGGTATATGATCCTGTCGATCTTCATAGCTGGAAGTGCCCACATTGTGCATATTTTCTTCGGGGTTCATGAGACAATTTTTCCAATCCGCCCTGTTTTTGGCAATCAGATGCAGACTCTAACAGGCGCGATATTTATCTATCGTCCTGGAAGTCAGATTTGTATCTAACTGAGTTTTTGTAATCCATTTGCGGCGAATCGTCTCTTTGCTCTTTTTTAGTCCGGATGCATTTTGAAAACGCAAAAAGCATTTCATGAAGAGCCATTGTCAGCTGCTTGCTATGCCGGTAGGCAAAAAAAACCCGCCGGCTGGCGGGTTTTGAAAATCCTGCAACAGGATCAATCTGAAGGCTATCAGGCGCTCGCAGATCCACCTTGTCCGGTTTTTTCTTTAATTACTTGAGTAAGCTCTTCGATTTTGTCTTTCAGCTCATTCAGTTTATCTTCTGGTACTACGGCTTTAATCTGCTCGATTGCATTTTTGTACAAACCATCCAATTTCGCCAGTGATTCGCCATATGCACCGCCCGCTTTGCCAGACAGGTCATTTGCCTGAGCAACGATATCATCCAGTGTCTTGCGCAGTTTTACCGCTGCATCGCTTGTATCAGCAGCGCCTTTGCTTTTCAGTTCATCGAAGGTCCTTTGAACTTCTTTAACGGCATTGTTCACTGAGTCTTCGCCTGCTCGAAACAGCGCAATACCAGCGTTTAAAATGTCGTGTAATACTTTTTCCATCTTTCAGTTACTCCTAAATTTGTGCGATGTGCCATTGTTATTGTGCGCTGCACAATGTCAAGTGCATTTTGGTTACATCACAAAAAAAACTCCCGGCTGGCAACAAAAAATTTAATTTCAAAATTATGACCGGACGCTACAGACCAGGCGATCGCAGCTGTACTTGACAGAAAAGGTCTGGTTCCGGTTTCATCTGATATAGAATCAAAATGAGTTCCCAATTAGGCCGTAAAATAAAAAACGTAAAGGTGTCGATAGACGATGAATCCCGCGCCATGCTAAAAGACCTGTCAGGCAAACAGGGCCTGATCCTGTATTTCTACCCGCGCGATAATACCCCGGGGTGCAGTACAGAAGCGCTCGATTTTCAGAGCCAACTGGCGCGATTCAGAAAAGCTGGTTATGCTGTGGTCGGGGTGTCGGCTGATTCAGTCAAGTCGCACCAGCGATTTATCCAAAAAAAGCAGTTAGAGTTTACATTGATATCTGATACGGACTTGCAGCTTTGCAATGCATTTGCAGTATATGGTGAAAAAAAATTTATGGGCAAAACACATATGGGCATACATCGGCGCACGTTCATTCTAGATCCGTCCTTAAAAGTCATTAAAGAGTATTTGCAGGTGCGAGTGAAGGATCATGTGCAAACTGTTTTAGCGGATTTAGGTTTGCAGGGTGCAGTATGAAAAACGAGCAGATGAAACTGGTGCAATTCAAGGATATTGACTGGAAATTCAGTCTGACTAATGCGCACAAGGGGATCCCGATTGTACCGATTTTTAAGGAGGATCTGCAAGCCAGTAAAAAGAAAAAAAGAGCCGCTGGCCTCGAAACTCTTACTAAATATCAATGGCAGGCTGTACAACGCGCCCGGGCAGCGGGACTGTTTGGAGCAAATGTAAATGATGTCCATTATGATATCAGCAGTGGAATTGTTATGATTTTTCTGGGCAGTATTGAGGAATTTGAACCGGAAAAGTATTCTGCTCAGCTAATAAAAACAGGGGCCAGAATCAACGAGGTCAGTATTCAAAGATTCAGCTTTATAATCACAAAGAGTCTGGAGCAAGCTCTGGCTGCATATTTAAAGAAATTGCGCTTTCTACGGAAAGCAAAAGCAAGCTTTGAAATCAGCAGTGCGAATGGTTTTTTAACCAGCGCGGAACAACTGCAGCAGGAACGAATGACTACCAGTCGCATGCAGGATTGGCTGCGTGTCTGGATTAGTTGCCTGGTCAGCGGTGGCAGTTCCCAGGACTGGCTAAAAAATCAATCAGCAGAGGCGGGGGGGCATAAGAAAAAGCGGACAGTCAGAAAGGTCCATGTTGTTCTGAGCGCCAATAAGGAATCGGATAAACGAAAGAAACGATTGAAAGCGGCAATTCAGGAAGGGCAACTGGCCGGTGAAATGATTAATCGGGCCCGCTTTCTGGCGAACTTGCCAGCCAATCATATGCATCCCGGATTGTTTGAACGCTATGTTGAAGAATCCTTTGAAAAAGTGCAACAAATCAAAACCCGTGTGTTTCGTCAAAAAGAGCTCCAGAAAATCGGCCTGAATGGAATTGTTAGCGTCGGCAAGGGATCGTCCATCGAACCACGCGTGATACGGATAGATTATAAACCGCAAAATCCGGTAAATAAAAAGCCGCTGGTTCTGATCGGTAAGGGAGTTACTTTTGACACCGGTGGAATTTCGCTAAAACCAGCTTTGCAAATGCATGAGATGAAGTTTGATATGTGCGGATCAGCTTTGGTGACGCATGCATTACTGCTGGCAGCAATGCAAGGCTTACCGCTGCATGTGATTGGTTTGCTTGGATTAGCCGAAAATGTGCCGGACGCAAAAGCCGTGAAACCAGGCGATGTATATACGGCATACAATGGAAAAACAGTAGAAGTTCAAAACACCGATGCAGAAGGTCGCCTGATACTGGGGGACCTGCTCGCATGGGCCAGTGATATTCTGAACCCGGCAGCCTTGCTTGAATTTTCAACCTTGACCGGCGCCTGTGTCATTTCATTGGGTCATTTGGCGGCAGGGCTCATGACACCCTCGGAAGCATTGTATACCAGCATTGAGCAGGCGTCCAGATCGACTCAGGATCGAGTTTGGCGCTTGCCCCATTGGCAAGGCTATGGCACGGGTTTAAAGTCGAACATTGCGGATTTTCGGAACATTGGAGAACGAGCCGGTGGCAGCCTGTCTGCTGCAAGGTTTTTAGCGCACTTTATTGGACCTGATATTCCCTGGGCGCATTTTGATATTGCGGGTGTTGCATGGAATGATGGCCCTAACGGAGCGCAAGTACAAGGGGCTACCGGTTGGGGCGTGCGCTTGTTGCAAGGTTTTATGATGCAACAGTGCGGACTTTGGTAAAGCTCGCAATGGGCAGATAGCCGAAGTTCAGGAAAACCGGTCTGGATTT
>JAGRNA010000132.1 GCA_020441005.1 Leptospiraceae bacterium | reverse complement strand
ACCTTTTTTAGTTGCTCGCTGAAAATGTAATCGCTTTTAGGGCCATCCTGGCCGCTTTCATACACATGAACATAAAAAAAAAAAGACCCGCTGAGCCACGGGTACAAGGCCATGCGACCGATGTAACCCGGCAGCTGGCGCAGGTCGCTATGGCCCTTGGTAATGATTTCGGTCCAGGCTTTACTGGCAGCATTTTCCTTGCTACGTTCCAGTCCGGGCATTGGTTGATAGCTCATCCCCAAAGTCAGATACAGCCGGTCAAAGTCCGCGTTTGGACTGCGCCACTCATCCGGTAAATCAAATTCGACCACAGCCATTGGCGGGTATTTACGCTCTAAAGCAAAGTATTGGCGGTGCTGGCGTCCGAGGCGCTCTTCGTACCAGGCAAGCAGCTGATCCCTAAAGCGCGGCCAAAAATCGGCCTGGCTGCGCTGCGTCCAGAAATCGAGGTTGGACTGCAGCCGGTCCAGAAAGGGACTGCCGGCCTGGGGCAGGGGCAGGGTCGCGACATCAAGCTCCAGCGCCTCTCTGGCATAGCCCTGAATACGGTCCAATCCGCTCCAGGGGGGGACAACCGCTTCTAAAGCGCCTTGATAATACAGAGCTACGCCGGTCCCTTCGGCAAACCAGACCAGATCCAGTTCATTCTTTGCGGGCAATGGCAATCCGGCCGGGTGCTTGCAAGCGGCCTTTTTCTGCAGTGGCGCCTGGCCGGCCTGCATGGACTCCCGGTCACTGTCTGCCGGAGCCTCGATCAGGTTACGTACCCAAACCGCATTGGTTTCTCCTGGCAGATCATCCACCGGGCTGAGGTACAGGTATAATGTGCGTCCATCGCTTTCGAGCTGTGCCACCCGGGTTTCGTAGGGGTTGGCCTGTTCCAACAGGATAGTGGGTGCGTTACTTGCTGACTGTGTCATATCTGAATTCAGGGATTGGCCGGTCGGCTTTGTTGGTGCTGGATTCCCTGAGCCCGGCTGTGTCTGCCAGAATTAAAATCGGCGATAAACTGAATCAGGTCTGGTAGCGGCATCGGGCGTTCAATCCAGTAGCCTTGCAGGTATTGACAGCCCAGGGCCTTGAGGATCTGATACTGGGCCTCGTTCTCGACTCCCTCGGCCACAATGTTGAGCTGCAGCTCGCGCGCCAGGGTCACAATCGCCTTGAGGATGGCCAGACTCTTGTCGCGATTTTCAATGTTCATGACGAAGGAACGATCAATCTTGAGTGTGTTGATCGGAATATAACGCAGATAGCTAAGTGAGGAGTAGCCGGTACCAAAATCGTCGAGAGCGATGCGCAGTCCGATTTCACGCAGGCTTTCCAGGCTGAGCAGGTTTTTACCGGTATTTGAGCCAAATAACAGGGTCTCGGTCAGCTCAATTTCAAACTGGGCCGGATTAACGCTATGATCCAGTAAAATACGCTCCAGGCGACCGGCCAGGTCCGGTTCATCCAGCTGGTTGGCCGAAAAATTCAAGGCGATTACAAAATCGCTTGTGTCGAGGCCGTGCGCGCTCAGGTCGATTAACAGCTGGCTGGCCTGCTCCATGATCCAGTAACCCAGGGGACGAATCAGGCCCGTTTTTTCGAGTTGCGGCACAAAAGCATCCGGGGCGATCAAGCCTTGTTCGGGGTGCTCCCAGCGTAGCAGCAACTCGACTTTCCGGATTTTGCCGGTCAAATTGTCCAGGATCGGCTGGCCAAACATGCGAAACTGGTTCTCCCGCATCGCTATGTGCAGGTTGCTTTGCAGGGCCACGGCGCGACGAGCAGTCTCACGCAAGTCGTCACGGTAAAGAACAGGCAGGGATTGATTATGACTTTCACCATTGGACAAGGCCATGGAGGCAGCCTCAAATAACTCCCGACTGCTGCCCAGTTCGCTGGAACTGTGGGCAATGCCGATTTGCAATGCAATCAACAGGTTTTGATTCTCGATGGCAATGGTTTCCAGGAAAGCGTCTTGCAGGGTCAAGGCCAGATCCATGATGCTTTCCTGAGCTTGCTTGTGAATAACCGAGATGGCAAACTGGGATTCGCCCACCCGCGCCAACAGGGCCTGACGGGAATTGTTCAGGGTGATACGCAAACGATTGGCGCTTTCAATCAAAAGGCTTTCTGCCAGCTGGTGGCCGATGCTTTCGTTGTACATCTTGAAATTTTTTAATCCGATCATAACCAGGCTCAAATCGGATGCGGACTCATGCTGCAGTTGCAGCTCAATGCTTTCCAGCAGTAATTCACGGTTGGCCAGTCCGGTCAGCGGATCATAGGCTTTATGACGGGTTATGTCGCGGATGACTCCTTCGATTTTTTGAATATGTCCGTGTTCATCGCGCAGCACCACCGCCTTGTTTTCGGTCCAGATGATGTGGCTATGACGGGTCAACCAGCGTGAAATCAGACTGTCTTCCTCTGTAATCGCCAGGTTGCGAAAATGATTACGCCAGCTGCCGTAGCCTAGTTCAACCAGTTGATCGGGGTCGGCCAGAAATTGTTCCACCGTAAAGCCTGTCAGGCTGAAAATGGCCGGGCTAACATAGGTGAAAATCAGCTGATGATCCTGATACTCGACCGTGTACACAATTTCGGGCAGGTTTTCGACGATCCGCTGGAACTGGGATTTGCTGGCCGCTAGTTGCTGGCTGGCAAGGCTTAAATCCAGCTGGGTTTCCACCCGGGCCACCAGTTCGGATTTGGCAAATGGTTTGCGCAAATAATCATTGGCACCGGCTTGCAGGCTGGCGGCCACGTCGGCGCTGCGCTGCATGGCGGTCACGATAATCACGGGCAGCAGCACCGAGGAATGGGTCTGGCGAATTTTTTGCAAGAGATCGCGCCCATCATCGCGCCCGATCAAAATATCAAGCAAAATCAGGTCCACATGCTGATTGTCCAGGATCAACAGGGCCTCGCTGGTTGTGTAAGCCGAGAGTATCTGACAATCGTATTCTCGCAGGTAGTGGCGGATCAATTCATGCACATCACGAGCATCGTCGACAATCAGCAGAGTGTTTTCACGCTTTAATTCCATGCCCGGACGTGCAACGGATCGCAGGGTGGCGACCGGTTGGCTACCGGTGCAACCATTCCAGAGTTCTGGAAAAGGGCAAGCTACTTTAATTGCACATAATCCATGGGATCGACGGACTGTTCATTGCCAAACTGGACCTCATAGTGCAGGTGATGGCCTGTTACCCGTCCGGTTTTGCCTAAAAAGCCGACGACATCGCCGCGCTGGACGAATTCATCCTGTTTTACGTTTAGCGACTGGCAATGAGCATAGAGGGTGGTGTAACCAAAGCCATGATGCAGGCGCACATGGTTGCCGTAGCCGGTGGCCGGATCTTCCACGGCCTTGAAAACGAGACCCGGCGCCGTAGCTATCAGCGGAGTGCCGGGCGCATCACCGAAATCTACGCCGGTGTGGAATTCCATGCTTTCGGTTTTGTCCGTTGGATTGACCCGCCGTCCAAAAGAAGATGTGATCATACCCGCGCCGGCCGGCAGCGGGCGGCCATGCGGCATCAGATGGTGCAGGCTGATGCGATGCCATAGCAGATGCAAGGAATGCCTTGCCGCCATTGTAAAGAGGAGGCGGGCGCGCTGATGCAGATGCTCGAGCAGTTCGATATCGTAGCGATTGCGATTCGGGCTTTCCGGTGTTCCTTCCTCATCACTGGCGAAAAAATCGCCCTCGCCGCGCCCGATGAGTCGAATCAGAGCGCCAGGATTGCTGTCGTAGCTGATGGCTTTGTATTCTTGCAGTTGCTTTTGGACCGTTGCCAGCCTTTTTTCCTTGGCGTGCAAATTCAAACGGGAGTGATACACCATTAACACCCGCTTTTCTAATCGATTGGCCCCATTGGAATGATTCAGCGCCTCCCGTACAGCAATCACCAGATTCAGGACCGGCAGAGTCAGGATCAGGCCCAGCAGGAAAGTGATCAGGATCAAATTGACCCGCAGGCGCAGGGGTTGGGCGGAGGAGTTGGAACGGACGACCAAAATGGATACACCGGACCACAGGCGTTTTTGGCGCTTGCGCAGCCAGTTGCCTGGATGTGTCAGGCTGTAACGCAGCTGGTGCCACCATCGCATATTTCCAAAAATTGAAGGGCTTTCTGTAGGGCAATCAAAGTCAGCCTTGCTTCATCAGAAATTTTTTTTATTGTCAGCACAAATGAGACATAATATCCATTCCCATATGGGGGCAACCAGGGCGATTGTGCGGGCCTATCTATGGCTGCCGGCATTGATATTGATCGGTGTCGGATGCGTGCTATTGAGTTGGCACTACCTGAAGCCGGAAACGGTGCTGGATATCCAGATTACGGGCAATGTGCATATGTCAGAGCCGGAGCTGTTGCGTTTATCCGGATTAAGAACCGGTCGCAGTTATGATATGACCGCCTTGCACAAGGCCGTGGAGCTGATGGTTTTGCATCCCTTCGTAAAGGACGTGCAAATTGAACGCGAAATGCTGCTGCAGGGTGAGCGCCTGCTGATTCGGGTGGATGAACGCCAATGCAGCGCGCTGGTGCAAAACCAGGCCGAGTCCGATATCATATATGAAATAGATGCCGAGCTGATGATTTTGAGCGAGAACCATATTCGATGCCGTCAGGTGCCGCTGATTCAAGGGGAGTTCCAGAAGCAGACCGACCGCTTTATTGATCCCATGCTGCGCCAGATGGTAACTTCTTTCGAGTTGATCCGGGATCTGTATCCTCGCCTGGCGGAGCGCATCGCCGGGATTCGGATTCGACGCGAAGGCGGACTGCATTTGTATTTGACCGGCAAAAAAATCCGCATGGATGTGCCGGCTCAGCTCAATGAATATCATGTGCGTCAGCTGTACGGCACAGTCCTGTGGCTGGAACAAAATCGTATGCAAAGCGGCATTGTCTATCTGCGCGGCAGCGAAGTCCTGTTTATGCCCGCCCCGGGCAACACCGGCAGCGCCCTGCAATCTATAAGGACCCGGATGTTTGCCGGGAACATGCTGGCGGCTTTGCAGAGACCAGGGCACCAGTCCCGGAGCCCGCTTTGCGATCCAGCCGGCGGGCAACCCGGCGGGCAGCCAATGGAACGCGCTGTTGTGCGAAGGAGCCTTTGGATCGCATGAATGATGTGCTGTGTGCAATTGATATCGGTTCCAGTCTGTGTCATGTACTGATTGGTCGACCTGCCGAGAACGGCCGGCTGGAAGTGCTCGGGGTGGGCACAACGCCCTCGCAAGGTGTGCGGCATGGCGCCATTATTAATATTGACGCGGCCATTCAATCTGTCGCCCAGGCCTTGAAGGAAGCCGAACTGATGTCGGGTCTCAAGGCCCGCACCGCCTGGATCAATGTGACCGGCAAGCATCTGGCGGGCACCAACTCGCGGGGCGTGGTCGCGATACCCAATAAAGACCGGGTGATTCAGGAGCAGGATGTCTGGCGAGTCATTGAAGGGGCCCAGAATATTCGCATCCCGGCTGACCAGGAAATCATTCATGTGTTATCGCGCGAATTCATTGTGGATGATCAAAATGGGATCAAGGACCCCACCGGTATGACCGGTATTCGTCTCGAGGCCGATGTGCATATCGTCACCGCCAGCACCACTGCCATGACGAATTTGCGCAAGGTTGTCAACGGGGTCGGTTTGCACCTGAATGGCGTGGTCATGTCTTCCCTGGCCGCCGCCGAGTCTTGCCTGACTGAATCGGACATGGAGCTCGGTGTTGCCCTGGTCGATCTGGGCGGTGGTGTCTGTGATGTTTTGATCTATGTTGAGGGCGGGGTGGCCTATTCTACGGTGGTGCCGCTCGGTGGCAGTCACGTAACGCAGGACCTGTCGATCGGTTTGAAGCTGCCCGTTGAGGATGCCGAAGCGCTGAAAAAGAAGCATGGTCTCGCGCTCATGCGCCTGGCGGATCCGACTGAAAAAATCGAGCTGCCTGCCAGTCAGGGACGTGCTGGTCGATTGGTACTCCAGCAGCAGATGGCAGAAATTATTGAAGCGCGGCTCAAGGAAATATTTGAACTGGTGGATTTTGAACTGGTCAAGTCTGGACGCAAGGGCGCTCTGGCCGGCGGGGTTGTCTTGAGTGGCGGCGGTGTGTTGATCGCCGACACCGCCGAACTGGCTAGCGAAGTTCTGAAATTGAATGCCGAACTGCGTTACCCCGGCGGATTGACCGGTTTTACGGAACGGATTCAGGGCCCCGAATACGCCTGCGTCAGCGGAATGCTGCAATACACACGCCGTATGGCCCGGGGCAGTTTCGGCAACGAGACAGGCGGATCTCCAGAGCAGGGAATCATGCATAGATTGGGGAACTGGATCAGGAATAATATATAGTATCAGAAATAAATCGATACAGAAACTAAACAAGAAGAAGGAAGCTTCGATGCTGGAATTAGAAGAAGAAAATAATTTGGCCCCCACGATCATCAAGGTGGCTGGCGTTGGTGGAGCAGGTATGAATGCCGTGGCACGCATGATTCATGCGGAAATGCAGGGCGTTGATTTCATCGTCATCAACACTGATGAGCAGGTCATGCAAAGATCGCAAGCCGATACGCGCATAGCTATTGGTCAAAAGACAACCCGCGGTATGGGTGCCGGCGGCGATCCCGAGATTGGTCATCAGGCTGCCATGGAAGATCGGGATCGAATATTGCAGGCCTTGAAGGGGGCCGACATGGTTTTCATTACGGCCGGTATGGGCGGCGGCACTGGAACGGGAGCGGCTCCCATTGTGGCCCAGGTGGCCAGAGAACTGGGCGCCCTGTGTGTCGGTGTGGTGACCATGCCCTTTGAAATGGAGGGCAGCCAGCGTTATGGTTTGGCGGAAAGGGGACTGCGGGAGCTCAAGGCCAATGTGGACACCTTGATCACGATCCGCAATGATTCCATATTCAAGATTATTGACCGGACTACTCCGGTGGATGTTGCGTTTCGCATGGTGGATGAAATTTTGCTCAACGCCGTCAAGGGCATCTCTGATTTAATCAACACCGCCGGCTTTGTGAACGTGGACTTTGCCGATGTGCGCACAATCATGGGTGAGACCGGTGACGCCATTATGGGGGCCGGCGAGGGCACAGGCGAGAACCGTGTTGCGGACGCGGTGAATCAGGCCATTCATAATGCGCTCCTCGAGGATACCAGTATTGCGGGCGCCACCTCGCTGCTCATCAATGTGTGCGGCGGCGAAGATATGAGCATGACCGAATGGAAAGAAGTCTCGGAGATGATCACCCAGAACGCGGATAGCCGGGCGAATATTATCATTGGTTTGACTGTCGATCGGGCTCTGCGCGAGAAGCTGCGGGTGACGGTGATTGCGACCGGCTTTGAATCCGCCTCTACTGAAGGGCAGGCCTTGCGGATCGGCGCGATGCGTTCGGCTGACCGGGCTGGAAACCAGGGCCCGGCCGGCGGGGCGCCCTTGCGACGGGAGGCCGCTCAAGGCCCTGGTCGCTCCGTTTGGACCAGCTATGAGACGGAAACCCGCCAGGCGAGCGCGACCACTCGGCGGCCGGTGGTCTCGATTCGAACTCCGGCGCGCATACCAAACCCGGATTCTGGCAGGGGCGCTCGGCTGGCACCGGACGATGAAGTTGAGCTGGAACTGGATAGCATGGATGTCGTTGAGGCGACGGAGGTGGCCGCCCGTCCCGTACCATCCCCGGATAATTACGATGCTGCCGCGCTGCGTGCGCCCGGCGTAACGGGATCCCGGCAGTCCATGGATGGGGGGCACGGACCGCGTATGACAATGCCCGCTATTGAGCGTCCCGTCGAGTTCGAGAATCCGGATCCCAATGATCTGGATATTCCGGCCTATCTGCGCCGAAAACGGCGTTAAGCAGAAACGATGCTTACAAGCGATTCAAGTCCTGGATGCCGACCGGTGGGTGTGGTGCTCGCGCGCCGAACCCTGATCCGGTTTGCTTTGGGTTGCTGCTTTGCATTTGGCACCCTGGCGGCCCAGTCACCGCTCTCCAATGCCGATCTGAGCCGGGAGCTGGATGATGTTTTTGATGCCATCCAGGCGGAACGCACCGACAAAATTGAATATATTGACCGCTATGAATTTAGCGCTGATTATGCTGTCGATGCCGAGGGACAAAAACTGACCACAGCGACCGCAGCCAGCAATCATTGGTATGTGGCCGTTCGATTTTATATCAAAACCAGGAGAGGGGCTGAGGAGAATTTTCTGTTAAGCGTCTGGTTAAAACGCGAGCAGAGGCAATGGCAACGCCGCCGGCGCGAGGTCAGCGATTTGGTGCAGACCAAGGCCCCGGTTATTCGGCCGGCCAAAGCCTCCTTGCCGGCCAAGCAGCTTGTTTTTGATTTGGTTACAAACCGCTTGCACAAGATTTCAACGCCGGAACGAAAATATATTGTGCATCATATCGAAAAGAAGGGCGATCCGCTTTTTCAGTGGGCCAATAATTACACCACCAGCCAGTTCGAGGTTCCCTTGCAGGTCAAGCTTACAGTTCAGGGTCGCGTAGAAAAAGATAAGAACTATTATGACTGTTTCTGGCAAAGCCGTATTGAATATGCTGACGCTAAAGCGCAGTGGATTCTGGTGGACCTGAATAGCGGCGACAGTAAACAGGAGATCAGCCGGAGCTGTACCCGGCTGGAGCAGACCTTTCTAGAAAAAGTCAATAATTTGTTTCCTGGTGATCCTCAGCGTTAGGATATCACTGGCTGACGGGACCGGCGCTGCTTTGGAGGATACTGGCAATGACTGATATGGGTGCATTTCTTGAGGCTGTCATCGGCTGCCCGTCCATCCATGCGCGCTGGTTGAATACCCTGTCCCTGCTAGAGTTTATGGGCAGTCGCAAGATTGCGCGCTCTCTATCCGGGGCTTTTTGTGATGAGCAGAGGCTGCGCCATTTAGCGGAAGAGGCACGCCATGCCCATTTTTTTAAACGAGCAATCGAGCGGATCCCGCAGGCGCCGGTTTTACAAGGCTACACGGTCGAGCAAACCCTTTCCCGTACGGCCGCAGCGTTGTATTTTCACGGTCTGGACGCCCGCGTAAAACACAGATTGCAAGAGGTCTGCGCAACCATGGATGATAACTCCTTTACCGAATTATGCTACCTGTATGTGACTACTTTGGTGGAGGAACGGGCCGCTCGCGTGTATCCGCTATACGATTCCATTCTGGAAAAGCACGGCATACCTGTTCGTTTGCAGGGCATCATCGGCGAGGAAGATCGCCACCTGGCAGCGATGCACGCTTCGTTAGCCCGGCAGCCCGATCACCGAGACGAGCTATTGAGCGAGCTGCGCCTGATGGAGGAAGGTCTCTTCGCCCGGTTTTTTGCCGCCCTGGAGCGCGATGTCGCGCGGCTCAAGCTGGCTGCCTGAAACGATTCAGTTTGCTGAAAATGATGCTGATGGCCTGGTACAAGTCGACCGGGATTTGGTCGCCGATATCCAGGCGGTTATAAAGTACGCGGGCCAGTGGCGGGTTTTCTTCAATGTGCACATTGTTCTTTTTGGCGATTTGGCGAATGGTAAAGGCCATGTGGTCGGTTCCTTTGGCCACGACCACCGGGGCGTCCACACCAGCCGATTCCCGATCATAGCGCAGGGCAATCGCAAAGTGGGTGGGGTTCGTGATCACCACATCCGCTGTGGCGGCGGAGGCCAGCATATTGCGTTGGGAGCGCATCAATTCCTGCCCGCGTTCGCGCTGGCGCTGGCGCAGTAGCGGATCGCCTTCTTCTTCCTTGCGTTCCTGTTTGGTTTCGGCCACGCTCATCTTCAGGTTTTCCATATACTCAAAGCGCTGGTAGACCAGATCCGGTATGGCTATTAAAAACAGCACAAGGCCCGTGATCAGCATCAGTTTCATGGCTGTCCAGGCAAAAAGTACGATTGCTTGTTGTAACGAAAGATTGGCCGCTTTAAGCATTGGCAGATAATCCTGGGAAATGATCAGCCAGGCAGCCGAGCCCACAATCAAGACCTGGATTATGATTTTAAGCAAGTTGACGATATTGCGACGTACCGGCAACACCCGTTTGAAATCAGGCATGATGCGTTCCGGTTTGAACTGAATGGCCTGCAAGCTGAATAACAGCCCAAATTGACTGACATTGCCGGCAACGGCCATAATAACGGAGACGGTCATTACGGGGGTGATAATCCAGGCGATGTGCATGAAGAGTTCAAATCCGATCCGTTTGATGTCTTCGATATTCAGGTTGACAATGCTATTAAAATCCTCTGATAAATAAAAGCGAAAAACATCCATGATTCCGTTGAAGATATAGGAGCCGCTTAAAAACAGGACGATCACTGCTCCCAAAAAAACGGTCGCGCCGGTCAGATCGCTCGACTTGGGAACATTGCCCTTGTCGCGCTCTTCACGCTGTCGGCGCTCCGTAGGCGCTTCGGTGCGACCCTCATCTTCGGCTGCGAAACGCTGCAGGTCAAATTCCAGCTCAGCAGGTAGATGATCAAAGCGGCGCTGCTGGCACAACCGGCGCATATCCCGGGGGATCCCGGGCGCACGATCCGGATTACGTTGTAAAGCAGCCTTGTTGCATCGAAAAGCGGTGGACAGGTTTTGACGCGCAAGGGAGAGCCATGTTTCGAAGCTCATCCCCTCAAGACTCGTGTATGTAGTGTCACCTGGCCAAATTCTACGTCGCATTGCTAGTCACTTCTTCCGGTTACAAACTGGCCAGCGGACGGGGCCATTCACTGAACATTTGGGCCAGCTTTTCAAACAGGACAACAAAGGTATCCTGCATCAAGGGAGTTATGACCGGAATCAGGGTGATCAGAATCAACAGACCAATCATAATGTTGATCTGGATGCCCATATTGATCAGGTTCATTTGCGGTGCGGCGCGACCCAGCACTCCGAGTGTCAAAGAACTGATAAACAGGATCCCGACCATCGGGATGCCGATTTTAATGGCCGTCACAAACATAAAGGCGAAAGCCTGATCCATCCATGCCAAAAGACCGCCCGTGGTCTGGACATCGAATACCAGAGTAGGCACGAATTGAAAAGACCATGACAAGGCCCGAATCATATGCAGAAATGCCGGCATGCTTAGTCCATCCATCTGAAAGGGCACACCCAAAAAGAGTAATATTCCGATTGCGTTTTTCAATGTGCCCATCAGGGGAACCGAAACCTGGCTCTGCGGATCCAGAACTTCCGAAAAAGAGATACCCATCTGTATCGATAGAACCTCGCCGATAATTTGAAAAGACGTAAATATTATTGTTATAAAAAAACCGGTAATGACTCCGATACCGGCCTGGGCAATCGCTTCCATGGCCCAGGGCCAGAACCCCTCGGCCAGTTCGGGCAGGTAGTTAACACTGCCAGGATAGAGGATGGCAGCCAAAATCAGGGTCAGGGCGATGCGCAGCCTGGTGGTGATCGAAGGAGTGCCGAGCACCGGGGCGGTCATAAAAAGCCCCAGCACGCGCACGAAAATCAAGCCATATAACTGAATATTTTCGCCAATGCTTTCCAGGGGATCAGAACCTCGCAATCCAGGTGTACATGTCGCGGGTATAGTCCACGATGGTATGCAGCATAAAGGTGAAGAAAAAGGCAATGGCGATAAAGACAGCGAGCAGTTTCGGGACAAAAGTCAGGGTCTGCTCCTGAATCGATGTGGTTGTCTGCAGAACAGAAATCACCAGACCCACAATCATGCTCAGGATGAGTATCGGCGCCGAAACCTTGAAGGTAACCATCAGGGCCTGGTGCACAATTTCTATTACATCTGTTTCTAATAGCATGGATTATACCGTATCTAAATTATTTTTTGCCGACTGGCCTGCAGGGCCCGAATGCGCCGCAGCGTGTTTTCGGGACGGTGACGGGATCTGCGCATGCATCGCCCCCGGGACGCTGCTCAAGCGGAAAGCAGGCATCATCTGCCAGCCAATCGTTGCGCCGATCCGGGGCAGGGCAACCAAAGCTAGATGCCGCCATACGATCGCACCAGATTATAAGTGATTAAATGCCAGCCGTCGACCAGGATAAAGAGAATAATCTTGAAGGGCAGCGAGATCATGGCCGGCGGCAGCATGATCATCCCCATCGACATCAAGGTTGATGCGACCACCAGGTCAATTACTATGAAAGGGATAAAAATTAATATTCCTATAATGAAGGCTTTTTTTATCTCGGAGAGCATAAAGGCCGGAATCAGAATATAGGAATCGATGTCATCCAGACTCTTGAAATCAGCGGCCGGTTTGCCGGACAGACTGACAAACAAGCCGATCTCCTTGGCTCCGTCCTTGCCGATTTGTTTGATCATAAAGCGCCGGAAGGGCTGAATGCCGGTTTCAAAGAAACGACTCGTGCTCTGTTTGCCGGCGGTATAGGGCTGCAAGGCTTCCTTATTGAACTCCTGCAGCGTGGGCGCCATGATAAACAGGGTAATGAACAGGGCCAGGCCAAAAAGGACCTGGTTGGGCGGCATATTTTGCAGGGCCAGAGCCCGCCTGACAAAATCAAAGACGATGATGACTTTGGTGAAGGAAGTGAGCATCATGACCAGCGCCGGGGCCAGGCTGAGCACGGAGAGCAGTAGAATCAGGGTCAGGGAAAGGGATGCTTCCTGGCCGTTGTTGGCAAACTCCAGGCCGCGAATGACCGGAATCCCCAGGTTCGGAGCCGCAGTTTGCGCCCCAAGCGATCCGCTGGTCAGCCCCAACACAAGCATAAGCAGCAGTAAATAGTTTCGTTTTAATTTCATAGCCTGCAGGTTCCTGGAACCGAATGTGACATAATATAGGAGGCCCCCGCTTTTTGTACAAGTTTTTTTCTGTGTATCCGGCTACTTTTTTACCGCCCATCCGGCCCCCGCGGGGCGTGGAGTCTAGTCGAATCGAGGCGCTTGCAATCGGGCGGCTCGGGTTGGCTGACCCCGGATGGCGGCATAGATCGGGTTAGCGCAAGTCCGGAACAGACAAGGGGCAGCCGGTCAACCGGGCAATGACTTGCCCTTTGGGTCGGATGTTAGTTTATTTACAGAAACTATTGTCCAACTGGCCAACATCCACATCCTTTATGAAAACGACTGCCCCGATAGCTCCCCAGCAATTCTATGAACCGCATGCCTTCCCGCGCGGGCTGGACCGCAAGGTTGTGGAATCGATTTCCCATATAAAAAACGAGCCCGGCTGGGTGACTGAATTTCGTTTGCAAGCGCTGGAAATTTTTGAAAAGAAACCCATGCCTGTGTGGGGCTTTTTAGGCCAATTCAATATCGACCTTGATCAGTACACCCACTATGTGGGCTCCAACCAGAAGAAGAAGCAATCCTGGGACGAGGTGGATCCGGAGGTGTTGCGCAGTTTTGAACGCCTGGGAATCCCGGAGCACGAGCGCCGTTATTTGGCCGGTCTGGAAGCGATGAGCGATTCCGAAACCGTTTATGCCAATGTGAAAAAAGAGCTGTCTGATCTGGGCATCCTGTTTTGTGATATTGATACTGCCATTCGGGAATACCCGGAAATTGTGCGCCGGTATTTGGGTACTGTTGTCAGTATGAACGATAACAAGTTCGCCGCCCTGAACAGCGCTGTTTTTTCGGGGGGATCCTTTGCCTTTGTGCCAGCCGGAGTCAAGACTCCCATGCCGCTGCAGGCGTATTTCAAGGTCAGCGCTGCTTCCTCCGGGCAGTATGAGCGCACGCTTTTGATCGCTGAAAAAGGGGCCGAAATTGTTTACAGCGAGGGTTGCAGTTCTGTGCAGGACTCCGCGACCAACTTTCACACGGCGGTCGTCGAGTTAATCGCCCACGACGAAGGCCGTATTCACTATACCACAATCCAGAATTGGAAAAAGAATATGTATAACTGGACTGTGAAGCGCGGTTTGTGTCACGCCCGGGCTCACATTACATGGACCGATGTCAATATCGGCGCCCAAACGATTAAATATCCCGGTATCATCCTGAAAGGCGATCATTCAACTGGTGATATTCTTTCCCTCGCATTTGCGGGCAACGGCCAAATCCAGGATACGGGCGCCAGAATTATTCACACCGGCAAGCAGACACGTAGTAATATTCTGGCCAAAGGTATCTCCCTCGATGGCGGGATCAATAGCTATCGCGGACTGGTAAAATTTGGCAAAAAGGCGACCGGTGCCTTTAGCCATATCAAATGCGATGGCTTGATGATGGATGACCGCAGTCAATCTCACGCCTATCCCTATAACGATGTGAGTGGTCAGCATGGAACCCTGAATTACGAGGCCACGGTATCCAAAATCGATGAAAATATGCTTTTCTACCTGCAATGCCGCGGTCTCAGTGAGGATGAAGCCAAGCTGTTGATTGTGAACGGCTTTTGCGAGGGCGTTGTGCGCGATCTGAATGTTGAGTATTCAGTCGAAATGACGCGCTTGATCAAGATGATTCTGGAAGATGGCAAGGCAATCGCCGAGGAGCCGGCGTCCAATTGATGCAGCTTGCCAGACCTGTGCCGGCCAGCTGCTGTCTCGCCAGTCAGTCGACCGCAGCTGACTGTTTTTGTATTGAAAAAAAAACTTTACAAATCGCAAGTATACAGGCCTCGTAGCAGGCAACTAATGCTCGCTAATGTGAACAGTCGGGGACTGCGGAATCTGCACCCTTTATTTCTGGTTTTCCTGTTCATGGCCCTGTGTCCGGGCCTGGGGGCTAATGCGGTCGGATCCGGCGGGGCGCCCCGCAGCGCAATGCAGGCCGATGCAGCCGCACAGGCATCGCTAACCGAGGACGAGCAAACGGAGCCAGCGGCTGTTTTCAATCAGGGGGCTGGCGAATGGTTTGTACCCGATTTTAGCAGGGCCGAACTGGAGGCTACCCGTCAGGAGCTGGACAAGAGTCTGGTAGTCACTCAATTGATTCATGCCTTTCGTTTTAAAGCGCATACAGCGGTGCCTGGTCTGATGGTGCGTTTGGAACAACTGGATCCGGATAGTGCGGAGCTCAGTTATTTCAAAGCCCTTTTGTCGTATCAAAATCAAAAGCGGGGAGAGTCGCTGGTTTGGCTGGATGAATGTCTGAAACGCAACCCCGAATACTCCCGAGCCTGGAATTTAAAGGGCGTTATCATGAGTGAAGCCAGCCGCAAAGCAGAGGCCGTGACGGCCTTTCAAAAAGCCTTGCGCTGGGCCCCTTTTAATCCGGTCTACCTGTATAATACAGCGTCTTTGCATTATCGCACTGGAGATCTCGAAGAAGCCGAAGCATTGATTGCCCAAACCTTGCAGGCGAAGGTAAACCTCTCCGAGGCCTACTACCTGCAGGCCTTGATTTTGCGTGACCGTCAGAAGGTGGCCGCGGCTGTGGAATCTTTTGCCGCGGCAAATCAGTACGGCCAAACCGGAGATCAGTTCACCTTACAGTATGCCGAGACGGCCTTGCAGGCCAAATCACGGCAACACCAGCTGGAATTAATTCCGCGACTACAGCGCCTGGCAGACTCCAGGGCGCTGCTGTACCTTGCCAGAATTCACCACGGCTTTGGTGAGTTTCAACCAGCGGTACGCTACTACGGCCAATACCTGCGTACCGCAGCAGGGACTGCTGCTGACCGTAAAGCATGGGTGCAGGCACTGGCTCACACGAATCCCTATGGAGAACGCAGTATTGAGCAGTTGAAGGTGGAAGCGGCTGAAAAGGAAAGCCTGCTTGAGTTT
>JAGRNA010000131.1 GCA_020441005.1 Leptospiraceae bacterium | reverse complement strand
AATCCGGGAGTCATGAATCAAGGCCTTGCGTTTTGCACTCCAGCGCCCCTGACCGATGTTCTCTCCCATTAAATGAATCACTGCGTCACAGTTTTCGAGGGCCGCGGCCGGCGGCGCTTGCCGAAAATCCCAGCCAAACCATTCAACGTCCGGGTTTTGCTGCCTGGCGCGGACAGCGTTCCGGCTGGTACCGCGCACCTTATGGCCAGTACGGATCAGCTGGCGGGCCAGTTTTTGGCCCAAAAAACCGGTCGCGCCGGTAATCAGTATTTGCATTTTTGCATATAAGTGATATATTGAAAGTCTGACGAGGATTTCTGTGGCGATCAAACAACGAGATCGAGTGTACCGCTGGATAACCGAATGCGGCCATTTTAGAATCAGCCTGGTTGATGCCAGCCGGCTGGCCAACGATGCTATTGCCCGGCATAACCTGTCCGGCAGCAGCGCAGCATTCCTGAGCGAGGCCCTGGGTGTTACCCTGCTGGCGGCTTCTTTGCTGAAAAGCGATCAGCTGGTCTCATTCAAAATCAGCCATCCGGAACAAGGAGAACTACTCGCCACCGAGGCCAGCCGCAGCGGCGAAGTCCGTGGTTATCTCCAGGATGAAAAATTACTGGCTTTATTGCAGGATAACAATGGCGAGCTTGGCCGGGTTTTGATCGGATCGACAATGCAGCTTAGCTGGTGGCATGACCGCAAACCACGGCACAGCTATGTGCCCATCGAGCACGGCAGCCTGGCGGCCGACCTGAATGGTTATTTTTTGCAATCGGAACAGATCCCCTGTTTTGTATTGCAAACCACGCAAATGGCAACCGAGTCCCGGGTAGAGCTGAGCTGGGCTGCCTTGATCCAGGCTCTGCCTGACAGTCCTGCAGATGCCTTGCAGACGATGGCGCAGACTTTGCGAGCCCTGGACCTGGCTGATCATATCACTGCAATGCTGAGTACCAAAATCAGCGATCCACAGGAATTCAATCACAAACTGCTGCCGGGCTTTGATCTCCGTGAGCTGGATCGTTATCCCGTTGATTTTTATTGCCGCTGCAGCAAGGAAAGCTTCGGCCGCAGTTTGCGGACATTACCGGATCACGAGCTACTAGACATGGCTGAGGAAGGCACGCAGGAAATTGTGTGCAGTTACTGCCAGGATCACTGGTACTACACACCCGACGATCTGCGGGCAATGGTCAAGGAGTAGTTATCTGGCGCCCTGAGGCATCTCGGTCAGGATGAAAGCCGGCCGGTAGCACAGGAAACAAAGCTGGTTGTTTTGGCCTTGAGATCAGCCATGGTTGATAATTCAGTGCCTGCAACCGGGTAGCCCAGTTTCTGTAACACAGCGCGGGCCTTGTCCAGGCCTGATTCGGCAGTGAAGCTGAATGTGACGGCCGAGCTGTCTACATCAACCGAAACATTTTCAAAATCTTGCGAAAGCTTGTTACGAATGGTATTGGCGCAGCCCCCGCACTTCAGATTTTCAACAATCAGGGTTTCGGTTTGCATGATACATTTAAATAGGCTTGATTGCTGTAATTAGTCAATCTTTTTTAGTGCGGTTTCGTGCAGGCAGCGCGAGTGCGGCCCCAATCCGGTCTCTTCGACGAGCAGAATGTGCTTGCCATTCAGGTCTGCACCTGGTCAGTCTACGACATGGATTATCGAATGCAATTGATTCTGACAAGTAGCCTGGCAGTGCTGCTGCTGCTGCTGTGGATGGCTCCAGTACTGAACTCCTGTAAAGGAGAAGAACAAAGCACAGATGATGTCGCGGCAGAGATCGAGGACAAAAAAGAGGATATTGATCCGCAAAACCAGGTCATCCATAAATGCAATGAGCATTCCAGCAAGACCTGCGTGATTTTGACCCGCTGTGCATTTACCGACAAGCGCCCGGCCAAATTACAGGAGTGTCTGGCTGAAGCCCGGATCCAGGCTAGCTGCAAACGGACGGCCGATGGTCTGTGCTGCGACGAATGTGATCAGAATTCCTGTGTAAGCTCTTGCACTCTGCCTTGATGGTTTTTGACCGGCTGGCTCAAGGTCTAGTCCACGAATAATTGCGAGACAGCCGCGGCGTCCAGGGCCCACTGGCGGTCATAGACTTCGTCCGCTTCCGGAGATGGTATAATTTCCAGCTGACAAGCGCGGGCCTTGACAGTTAACAAGTTGCCGATGCTCATTCTGCTGTCTAATTTGGCCAGCAGGCTCTCAACATCGTCACTGTTCATGTTTTGGACCATCACTCCCTGAAAAGGCATCTCCAGCCAGATGATATGGGCAGCGGCGACATCGAGCACGCCAAAAACCAGGCCTTTTGTCAGACCCCGTTCAATGCGCACCTGATGTTGTACACAGGAAGGATCGTAGGCCACTCCGTTTTTCTCTGAAATCTGCATCGGGTACTGGCTGTCCATCCAGCCCACAACCATGTTGGGGCTCAATTCGCCTTGGCTAAAGGCATTGCAGGTGAAACAGACATAGCGGGCTCGCTGCCGTTCTAGCTCATCAAGGTTGATTTCAATGTATTCAGCCGTACCCACTTTATCCGGTATGTGCCGTATGTCCCCGCTATGTTGGCAGCCAGAAATCGAGAGCCGGCTGTAGGAGCAGTAATCCTGCTTGCCCGGAGTCTCATAGGTTACGAAACAGCTCAGGTCCATATCCAGATGTCGGGCACTAAGTCCGGTACCCCACTGCATAAACAGACGAATCCGGCGTCCCTGCAGTGAAAATTTGGTACCCATCAGTGCTGCTGGCAGGTCCTGAATGGTCTCGCTGCGTTCCCCCAGGGGCAGTGGCATGTTAAACAGGATGGGATCAATGTATATGGTTCGATTGGCGGTTTTGAGCCGGCTGTAGCGGATTGCCATGGATTGCAGGCACAAGTCCTGCACATCCTGCACCATTCGGGATCTGTCCGCTGCACAAACAAGCTGCAAAAGCGGGTTTTTGGGAATTGTCTTACGGCTGGATCCCAGCGGCTTGACACTGCGCAGGCCGGCCGGCCGAAAACAGGTTTCAGCGTACATGGCCAGACTTAAAAGGAGCCGCGCGGGAATCAGGCTGCTAACGGCTTCAAAGGCGCCTAGTACCCGTGGATGTTGAAACCAGAGCATCTGACTGAACAGACTGCGAGCGAAGGCTCCGGG
>JAGRNA010000130.1 GCA_020441005.1 Leptospiraceae bacterium | reverse complement strand
AGATACCAGTACTCCAGTAACAGGAAGGTGAGTCCCATAACAACAAAGGCAAAGGCAAACAGAATGAAACGAATCACCCCGGCGCCAAAATTGCCAATAAATGGAATGAACTCGATGATTTGCAGCAACGGTCCAACTAGCAGGCTGAGTCCGCCGCCGAATAATACAACGCTCAATCCGAACCAGATCAAAGTCCACATGCTGTCGGATGAAGCCACTGTTTCCATGGTGTTGGTATAATCACCCACGCCAATAATCAGAAAGTCGTTGAATTTCTGAAATTGATCGCCCGTTTCGCTGCCAACCACAGTGTGATCAGAAGCCGGGTCATACACTGTGCCGGAGTAGGAATAGCGTTGACAGCCGGCATCCGGGGAGCTGGCGCAGCGTTTGTTAAAGTAAACGTCATTGCTCGAAACAGTCAGATTGCTCTGCACCAGGTCGGACTCACTCAGGCTCAGGGAATCGAATCCATACTGTGTGGCACCCTTGACCCGGTACGTTTTGCCGCTTTCTTCCAGCGATATGTTGGCAGTGGAGCTGCTTTTGCTGCCCTGCAAGGAATAGCGCGGCTTGCCGCGACAGCCTTTGGTGCCGTAATCGCCCGACGGATTGTCGGTCCAGCCCAGTTTACAATCGTAGGTAGTTTCCTTGATTTCCTTGGTGCCTTCCTTGCGGGTTTTGGTTTCCTTGGTTTCGATATAAGCGTAAACCTCGGGAGTGCGTGATAGGCTCAGGTAGTTGCCTGGTTTGATATAGCCTGGATCCCCGATTTGATTGGCCTTGATCTTGCCGGTGGCATAGACCGCCTTTTGCTCTTTTACAGCCTTGGCTTTTTGGGCCACCGGGAAGGCGCCCTGTAGTTCTTCCGAGGCCTGCGCCCGGTGGCTGGCCATCCAGACGACACCAAAGGACGCCGGGATCATGACCAGTCCGATCAGGACTCCCTTAATGGAACTCATCAGCTGCGAACCGGCGCCAATGACCTCTGTTTCTGTTTCTGCCATTTTTTCCTCTCTATTTGTTACATCAGAATATGTTTAGTATCAGGTTTGTTCGTTGCCGAAGCCATGACTAACACAGCCTGGCGGATGTACGATCCTGTCAGGCCGAGGCTGTCAGAACCGAAAGGGGGGGTCAAGTTTTTTTTACCATTTAGCCAGGAATTCAAGAACAGACCGGTATGCAAATCACCTTGACTGACCAGGGCCGCCCGGAATGTTACTCAAACATGGCCAGAAATA
The DNA here is from genome assembly GCA_020441005.1 of Leptospiraceae bacterium. GTDB lineage: Bacteria > Spirochaetota > Leptospiria > Leptospirales > Leptonemataceae > JAGRNA01. The sequence goes on along the minus strand of JAGRNA010000130.1, from coordinate 3,725 downwards.
TCGATACCGTCATCGGCGATGACATTTATTTTCAGGGAACTCTGAGCTTCAAAAAGGATTTGCAAATTAATGGCCGTTTTCGCGGTCAAATCGAAAGCCCGGGCGAGTTGGTGCTCGGCGAGGGCGCGCAGGTCGAGGCGGACATTGAAATCGCCGCCTTGAGCGTCGATGGCAGCCTGACCGGCAATGTGAGGGCCCATAAACGGGTTGAACTGAGTAAGACCGGCCGCGTCAAAGGGGATATCCATACCCCGGATTTGCGGGTGGAGAGCGGAGCTAAAATTAGCGGCCATTGCGTGATGGACGCCTGAAAACGGGTCCGGAATGAAATTTGGTGCGATGTGTCTTTGCCCTGGGCAAGTACACCCCCAGGCACCCCGGGCTGAAGGGCGGGTGCGCGATAAAAACAAAAGGATAAGAGTCAAAATGAAACTACAACAATACCTGCTGGCAGCCGCGCTGCTGACCTTGCTTGTTGCTTGCGATAAAAAAGGACCTTCCATCAGTGTTGGCAGTTACACCGTGAATGAGTCAACACTCGAGTCAGAAATGCCCGAGGCCTACGATCAACTGCGCAGCCAGTATGAACAGCAGGTCTATGGCTATCTCAAGCAGCTGGCCACTCAAAAGATGGTCGAGATGGCTGCGGCTGAAAAGGGCCAAAGCGCCAAGGAATACTTTAACGCGGTGACAGCGCAGGCCAAAACACCCGGCGATGCTGAAATCCAGTCCACCTACGAAGAAATGATGGCTATGAATCCCGGCAATGCCAAGCCCTTGAATGAAATCCGGGGTGCTGTAATTGGATACATCATGGAAAACCAGAAGGAAATTCTGATTGCCCAGGAATTGGGCCGGCTGCGCAAAAAATACGGCTATAAGGATTCTGGTGAAGTCCGCCAGACTGTTTCTACTGAGGGTGCACCTTCGCATGGGCCGGCTGATGCGCCGGTCACCATTGTGGAGTTCAGCGATTTTGAATGTCCCTATTGTGCCCGTGCGCAGGAGTCCACAGTCAAACTACGCGACCTGTATGGAGATAAAATCCGTTTTGTGTTCCGCCATTTTCCGCTCAGCTTTCATCAAAATGCGATGTATGCCCATATCGCGGGTCGTTGTATCTATCAGCAGGCTCCCGAGCAATTTTGGAAATACTTTGATGCTGTCTTTGCCCTGCAGCGTACCGGTCGGGGAGCCCTGAAGAAGCAGAACATCGACAAGCTGGTAGCGCAAGTGGGCGTGAATCCCCTGACATATCAAAATTGCGTGGCCAATCCGGAAACCAAAGCCAGCATCGAGTCCGATATCGAAATGGGTGGCAAGCTCGGGGTGACTGGCACGCCGGCCTTTTTCATTAATGGTCGTTTCCTGAACGGGGCTGTTCCCCTGCGTGAGTTTGTCGGCATTATCGAGGAAGAGATCGGCGATTAATTCCGTGTCGGCTGTGCGCCAGAAATCCCGGGCCGTCTTGATCAAAACATGGCTTGGTAGCGCCCTGTGCGCGGGGCTATTGCAGTCCGGAGCGTTGCTGGCTTCGTACGAGGCCAGCTGCGTGGTTTTGGCTGAACTGCAGGAGCTGTCCAACATCCAGCATACTGCCGACGGTCGCCGGGCCACTGTGCGGATCAAGATTCTGGACTGGCGCGACGGGGGAGGCCACAATCCAAAGCATTGTGCAAGCCTGCAAGGATTGACAAAAACCATTCCGCTGGGTCTGCCGACTGCATACGGCGGGTCGCACTTACAGCCGGCGGACTGGCTAGTCGTTCAGTTCCGGACCAGTAGCGCTGAAATTGTTGAAAATGACCGGGTGGTGCGAATGGAGACCAGCCAGTCCTGGCAACTGCTTAAAAATCATGGCCCGTCCACCAGTTTCTGGAACCGGTTCCAGCGGGGTCTTTTGGGCTGGTAATCCAGGGCAGCCCGGATTGGGCGCTTGAGTTTGACCAGCTGAGCTGCGATGATCTAGTCATGCCACAGCCCACCAAACGAGCCAGGCTATTGTGTATCATAAATCCAAAACTGACCAGGCGGTCCGGGATTGTCCTGCTACTATGCCTGCTGCGTGCGGTCGGATTGGCTGCCGAGCAGAATACCACAGTTGACGCCCGCCAGATATGGCAAAAAACCCGGGCGGAGTGCACCCTGGACGTCAAGGCTGCACTGCGTGGACGCCTGAGCTGGAGCAGCAGTGCCAGAATTTATGAACAGGATTTGTATTTGCGGCGAGTCGGACAAGAGCAGCGCCTGACGATCAGTACACAGGATTTGACGGCCGATTTTGTCTGGCACTTGCCCCTTGAGCGCCTGTCCAATCAAATTCCGGTGCGAGAACAGTTAAAAAGCAAGCCGGAAACCAGGCGGGCTTTTTGGCCAATCACGGAATGGAATGCCGCTGTGCAGACCGGTTTCATACTCCCGGGGCTCTGGTGGCCGCATTGTGAAGTAACGAGCGGCAGCGCGGCAGGGGCGGATAATCCATCCGTGTCCGGCAAGGCCCTTTGGCTGCAAGTTACTTGCGCTGGCCTGGAACCGGTTGAAACGATGCTACTCGAGTATCAAGATCCAGGGGCTATCTGTCCGCGCGGTATCCGCTTGTACGACCCAGGCCGGCGCTTGCTAGCCCGCGCAATCTGGCAGTCTGAACATGCAACCCTTTCGTCAATGGGTCGCCTGGAATGGCTCTTTACCGCCAGGCCATGGCATCTATTTGTGGACTGGTATTGAAGCGGGCCATCATAGACTGCTTTGGAACCAATCTGATGTTTCTAGATCAAACTATCCGCTTGATGCTCGACAGTCTGGGTCGCAGTGAAGAATACGAGTTTTATTTACGTAAATTCAAGAACGTTACTTCCAATTGCCTGGCAGTGATTGTACCGGACGAGAATAGTCTGCGATTTCAAGGCGATGCCCTGTTTTTCAGTCTGCACTTTTTAAAGCGTCTGGAACTGTTTCCGGCCCTGGCCCTGGCCGGACCGCATGCGCTGCGGATGGCACGTCGTTTACAGGAGCGCGATCACGAAGCTTGTCTGGCATCGGCAATCATAATAGACTCGTCCAGCGTTGCGGATGTTGATCGCTCTGCTCTTGACGACTATGTCAATCAATGCACAGCCGGCCATCGCCTTCCGCTCTGCGTCTTGCCGAACCTCGGCGTCCCCGAACTGGTGCTGACGCTCAGCCCGCTACTCTCACCCCGGATCCATTTACTCCGGGCTAACGGTGGACTACGTGATCGGTCCAATCAGACGGTGCAATATTTCAAGACTCCGTTTGCACTGGATTCGTTGCGGCCGGCCGATGGCGCTGTGGCCGCTCTGGCGCGCGATCTGATCCAGGCGCAAGGGCGTTTGCATATCTCGATTACGGCGGCTCCCAATCTGCTCAAAGAGATATTCACCATCAAGGGAGCCGGTACGATTGTGCGCCATGGCAGCCAGATACAGGTTAGCTCCGGACTACAGGTAGATATGATCCGTTTGCGTCAGTTACTTGAGACCAGTTTTCGGCGAACGCCCAAAAATACATTTCAGATCGAGCCCACCGCGATCCTGTATCATGACATTGAGTATCGTGGTGCCATCCTGCTTGAGAAACTTGATTTTGGCTATTACCTGTCCAAGTTTGCCGTTGGCCCACAGGCGCGCGGTGAGGGCATTGGCATGGAACTATGGGATGTCATGCTCGAGACTACCAGCCAGATAGCATGGCGTTCAAGGGCT
>JAGRNA010000129.1 GCA_020441005.1 Leptospiraceae bacterium | reverse complement strand
GGTGTGCAATCACCAAAACGAGCGCGGCGGATTTGATTGCAAAACGCTGCCGGTGATGAACAGGCTTGAGTTTATCGATTGGATCCAAAATCTGCCAGCAGCCGAATACTATAGTATGCCCTCTGCCTTGAAAAAAATTATCCTTTTTGACATGATGGAAACACTGGTCCAGGATCCCTGGCCGGCAGCCATCCTGCCGCTGTTAGCAAAACGACGGCTCGATCTGGATGAGTTTTCCGCGGCCCGCACACCAGATAATTTTTTGCGCTTTGAGGCCGGGCTGATTAATGAGTATGATTTTATCCGTCAGTACTATCGCCGGGATTTACGGCCGCAATTACGTCAACAGCTGCCGCGACCGGAACGGATCCGCAAAGAATTGTACCGTTCGCCGATTCGGCTGCTATCCGGCGTCGATGCGCTGCTGCAAGACCTCAAGGCCCGGCAGCCGCAGGCCGGCTTTCATCTGGGGCTGGCCAGCAACTATTCCATGTGGTATCCACACATCCTGGACCAGCACGCAAGACTGCTGCGGGACGGCATGGATTTTTTGTTTTTTTCCTGCGAAATGGGACGCCGCAAACCGGATATACGCTTCTATCAATTGATTCAGGATAGCCTGGCCCGACGTTTTCAAGTCACTGCCGCGGAATTGCAGATCTGGTTTGCGGATGATCGGCCGGAGAATTTAATGGCGCCGCGAGAAATGGGCTGGCATACCTATCAAATTCAGCATAGGGACGTGCCGGCCATGCAGAAAGCACTGCAGGGTTTTATCAGTTACCCCATGTTTGCGCCAGCAGACGAATCGTAGCTGGCCGGGGCACTGGGCTAATAGTACCTGCCAGAGGCGCAGGACCCAAAAGGCGACCATTCCATTGTGCGGACGTCCTTTTATTAATTCAGGCGTTCCAGCTGCTTGGAGCGCTTGGAGACATAGTTTTCCGTTAAAGGGATTTCAACGCGCGCAATAGTTTTGTCATCCAGAGTCATGATGCGAAATAAATTAGGATCCAGATCCTGACCCTTCATCAAGATCATTATCAGAGCGATACCGAGACCGGCGCCTTCGGTATTGTCCATATTATCCATGTAGAACTCGGCAATATCGTTGTAGCCCATGCTCTTCTTCATTTTTTCGCGCATTCGGCGCTCTTCTTCCGGCGCAATCGGCGTATTATTGATTACTTCAATGCACAAACCATCTGCATTGTACATAAACAGTATCTTGACATAGATACCCATTTCGATGGCCCGCTTGCCGTACTTTTCATTCATTTCTTCCGAGAATTCTTTCTTAAAACGTTCCACACCGGCATCGTACTGCCCGGGGTCGTTTATATCCAGATCCTGGTCCTCGAAGAAAATACGCTTTTGATTGGCCTTCATGCCGTTGATGGACAGCTCCTTGGTTATGGTGTAGATCATCTCGACTAGTTGCGGGCTGTCCAGTTTCTCGAGGATACGGGTAATGGTATGCAGAATGTATTTCTCGACCTTCTGATTCATCCGTGAGGCCTGCAGTACCAGCTCATCACCGTCATTGATCTTCACTTGAATATTCTGTTCTAGTTCAAAAAAGCTTTTTGCCATAATTCCAATTCCTGTTGCCAGTCGGCCCCGGCACGGGGCCGCCTTTTCGGGCCTCTACACAGGCCGTATCATGCGTCAATAGTAAGTATCGGTCAGTTGTACTCCGGGTTCGAGACATTTCCAGCCTGGTTGACCTGGCCGGCTGCTGTACGGGCCGGTGCTGCCATTCAGATTTCACTCGCCAGGATTGTGGCCTGCCGAATAGCCCGATAGGCATCAATTTCGGCCGCTACATCCGCACCGCCAATCAGATGCACGGCCCTGCCCGTGTCCTTGAGCTCATCATATAAATCCCGCACAGATTCCTGCCCGGCACAGATCACAATATGATCACAAGCAACTGTTTTGACTGTATCCTTGACCTTGATTTCGAGGCCGTCTGCCGTTACCGCTTCATAGGATACACCGGGTGTCTGCTCCACATTGGCATGTTTCAGGGCCAGCCGATGAATCCAGCCGGTCGTCTTGCCCAAATTGGCGCCAAATTTTCCTTTGCTGCGTTTGAACATCCGAATTTGGCGGGCAGCAGGCGGATGCTTTTCAGCGCCCGTCAAACCGCCCGGTGTTTGCAGGCTTTGGTCGATTCCCCAGGCTGCGGCAAAGCGGGCCGGATCGCTGTGGGTAGTTTCGTCGCTCGCGCTTAAATACTCGGCAATGTCATGACCGATGCCGCCCCCGCCGATCACGGCCACTGTCGGTCCCAGAATTCGGCGATTGGAAACCAGATCATCATAAAAAAGTACTTTATCGTTGTTATCCATTCCTTTGATGCCCGGATTACGCGGTCTGACTCCGGTAGCCACAATTACCGCATCAAAATCAGATTCACGCATCGCGGCCGCTGTGATTTTCTGATTCAGCTCCAGCTGCACGCCCGTTTTTTCCAGCATCACCTGATAGTAACGAATCAGTTCGTTAAACTCGGCCTTGCCGGGAATCTCTTTGGCAATATTCAAAAGACCGCCAATTCTGCCGCCTGCCTCGAACAGGGTAACATTATGACCGCGCTCGGCAGCACTGACCGCAAAGGCCAGGCCGGCTGGACCGGCTCCGACCACAGCCAGTTTTTTCGGCTCCGCCGCCGCTTGTAATACAATTTCTGTCTCGTAGCAGGCCCGCGGGTTGACGAGGCAGCTGACTACCTTGCCTTCAAATGCATGATCCAGACAGGCCTGATTGCAGGCTACACAGGTATTGATTTCCCGGGGTTTGGCCACGGCTGCCTTGGCCATAAAATGCGAGTCGGCCAAAAAAGGCCGGGCCATCGAGATCATATCGGCATCACCGCGCGCGAGTACTGCTTCGGCAAATTCCGGCGTATTAATTCGATTCGAGGTCACCACTGGTGCATCAATATGCGCCTTGATCTGGCGGGTCACCCAGGTAAAAACACCGCGCGGCACGGACATGGCAATGGTAGGAACCCGTGCTTCATGCCAGCCAATGCCGGTATTAATGATATTCGCTCCGGCGGCAACCGCCTTTTGGCCCAACTCGACGACCTCACCGATGATACTGCCTTGATCAACCAGATCCAGCATCGATAAACGATACACAATGATAAAATCCTGGCCAGCCTTCGCGCGCACAGCCTTGATCACTGCTAAAGGAAAGCGGATCCGGTTTTCGTAGCTGCCGCCCCATTCATCTTCACGATTATTGGTATGCAGGGCGATAAACTGATTAATCAAATAGCCCTCACTGCCCATAATTTCAACCCCGTCATAGCCGGCTTCGCGCGCCCGGGCGGCACAGGAAGCAAAGTCATCGATGGTCTGTAGTATCTCGGCATGCT
>JAGRNA010000128.1 GCA_020441005.1 Leptospiraceae bacterium | reverse complement strand
GGCGGACAATCACCTCGATGTGCTTCTCGCTGATGTGGACACCCTGCAATCGATACACTTCCTGGATTTCTGTGATCAGATAATCATGCAGGGCGTGGATGCCGCGCACGCGCAGGATATCATGCGGGTCAAAGCCCCCTTCATCAAGCTGCTCGCCCTGCTTCACAGTATCGCCGTCGCGCACGCGCAATCGCTGCTGGACCGGAATACTGACCTTGACCCGCTCCAGGTCCGGATCTTCGGGCACCAGGTACAGGATACGCTTTTCTTTGACGATCTCGTTGTTGTCTTCTACCTGTCCGTCGACTTCGGCCAAAGTGCAGGCATCCTTGGGGCGGCGGGCCTCGAAGAGCTCTTCCACGCGCGGCAAACCGCCGGTAATATCGCGCGCCTTCTCTGACTCCAGCGAAATCTTGAACAAAATATCGCCGGCTTCCACTTTGTCCTTGTCTTTGACAGACAAAATCGAATTCACCGGCAGGTGATACTCCATCTTGCCGATTACAATGCGCGGGGTCAGCTTCGCCTGACGGAATTCAATCACCCGGAATTGACCCTGGTCGTCGCGACGCAGGTTTTTACCCTCTTCCAGATCGTGGAAGCTGACGGTGCCTTTTTCGTCCGCCAGCACCAGATCGTTATGGGGATCGAACTCGGCCAACACCTGTCCCGCTGCAGTAAAATCACCGGCCCCCACGCGCAGCACAGTGCCCACCTTGAGCGGGATCACACTGCTCTCCTCCCGAAAGTAAAGTTGATTGCCTTCGATCTCGACAGTGCCGCCATTTTGACTGGTGATTTGTTTCTCTTGCCCATCATAGCCGCCAGCAATGATTTCACCTGCCAGCACCGACTGACCCGGTTCTACCCGCAGATTCATGATTTTGTCTACTTCCATGATCTGCGAGATGCGGGTCAGCTTCAGGTTGCCGCGGGTTACAAAAACCTGATCGCCGTCGCGGTTCTTGACCATACTGCCGGCCACTTCATCGATAATGGCTTGATAGCCCAGCTTATGCTCGGATTCCTTGATCTTGACGTTGGTAGCCACCCCGCCCACGTGAAAGGTCCGCATGGTCAACTGGGTGCCTGGCTGGCCGATGGATTGCGCGGCAATAATGCCGGTCGCCTCGCCCAATTCGACGGTCTTGAGACGCGCCAGGTCCATACCGTAACACTTGCCGCAAATGCCGTGCCGTTGGGTACAGGTCAACGGCGAGCGCACATGTACCTTGTCGATTCCCAGACCATTGATGCGCGCTATCATTTCGCGCGTCACCATTGTGTTGGCCTGAATGACCACATCCTTCGAGACCGGATCCACTACATCGCTCGCCACGGTGCGACCAAAAACCCGATCGCCCAGGCTAATGATAACCTTGTCGCCGTCCTTGACAGCTTCCAGATCTATTCCATCCGACGTGCCGCAGTCTTCCAGGGTAATGATACAATCCTGGGCAATATCGACCAGACGGCGGGTCAGATAACCGGCATCGGCGGTTTTGAGCGCTGTATCCGCCAGACCCTTGCGAGCCCCGTGCGTCGAGATGAAAAACTCCAAAACGCCCAGTCCCTCGCGGAAGTTGGAACGGATCGCCAGCTCGATAATATCGCCCGAAGGCTTGGCCATCAAACCGCGCATACCGGCCAGCTGCCGAATCTGCTGCTTGGAACCGCGCGCGCCGGAATCGGCCATCACCCAGATTGGATTATAGCCCTCTTGATCCTTCTTGAGCTCTTCCATCATCGAGTCAGTGATCTGCTCGTTGGTTTTGGTCCAGATATCGATGACTTTTTTATAGCGTTCCTCATTGGTGATTACACCGCTGCGGTGGGCCTTGTTGACCGATTCAACTTCCTTGTTCGCGGAATCAATGTAGCTCTTTTTGCGGGGAGAAACCTTGATATCCGAAACGGCAATTGAAGGCGCAAAGCGGGTCGCAAAGTGAAAGCCCAGCTGCTTCATTTCGTCTAACATAATGACGGTAGCCGGAGCCCCGAAACGGTCATAGGATTCGGCAATAATGCGGTTCATTACCTTGTCATTGACGGTCTGGTTGACATACTCGTAGCCATCTGGCAAAATCGCGTTGAAGAACATGCGACCGGGGGTAGTCTGAATCAGCTTGTCGTCATGCAAGACAGAGATCCGCGAGCGCAAACCGACAACGCCTTTATCAATAGCATAGCGAACTTCATCCAGACTGCCGAAGTATTTGCCTTCGCCCTTGTCGCCGTCAAATTGCGATGTGACCAGAAAGAGGCCCAAAACCATATCCTGGCTGGGGCCGACAATCGGCGATCCGTTGGCCGGATTCAGCAAATTGTGCGGAGCCAGCATCAGCATCCAGGCTTCCAGCTGGGCCCGCGGTGACAAGGGTACGTGGATCGCCATTTGGTCGCCGTCAAAGTCGGCATTAAAGGCATGGCAAACCAGCGGGTGCAATTTAATGGCCTTGCCTTCGACCAGCACCGGGATGAATCCCTGGATACCAAGCCGGTGCAGAGTGGGCGCCCGGTTCAATAGCACCGGGTGCTCTTTGATGACCTCATCCAGGGCTTCAAAGACCTCTTTTTCTTCCTGCTCGACCTTCTTCTTGGCCGATTTGATATTCGGGGCCAGCTCCAGATCGACCAGGCGTTTCATAATGAAAGGCTTGAATAATTCCAGCGCCATTTTCTTGGGCAGACCCATTTGATGCATTTTCAGATGCGGCCCGATCACGATCACCGAGCGGCCGGAATAGTCGACCCGCTTGCCCAGCAGGTTTTGGCGGAAACGACCGGTCTTGCCCTTGAGCATATCGGATAGCGATTTCAGCGGCCGGTTGCCCTTGCCCTTGACCGAGCGTTTGCGGCGGCTATTATCGAAGAGCGCATCCACCGATTCCTGCAGCATGCGCTTTTCATTGCGGACAATAATCTCGGGAGCTTTCAGAGCCAACAGACGCTTAAGGCGGTTATTGCGGTTGATCACGCGACGATAGAGATCATTCAAATCCGAGGTGGCAAATCGACCGCCATCCAGCTGGACCATGGGCCGCAGCTCGGGCGGGATGACCGGACAGACATCCAGCATCATCCATTCGGGACGGTTGCCGGATTCCTTGAGCGACTCCAGCACTTCGAGCCGCTTTAGAATCCGTCGGTCGCTGATCTTGGTCTTTTCCTGAATTTTTTGCCGAATGTCACGGATTTCAGTATCAATTTCAATAGTGCCTAGTAATTCCTTGACCGCATCACCGCCGATCATGGCGATAAACTTGTCGCCGTACTCGTCCAGAAACTCGTAGAACTCATCTTCGTCGATCAGTTCACCGCGCTCGCGGCCCGAATCGGCGCCTTCGATTACGACATACTTTTCATAATACAGGATACTCTTCAGCTGATTGACGGTCATATTCAGCAATAGACCCATCCGGCTGGGCACGCTGCGGTAGTACCAGATATGGGCCACCGGTGCGGCCAGCTCGACATGGCCCATGCGTTCCCGGCGCACCTTGCTGTGGGTGACTTCCACACCGCAACGATCGCAGATAACTCCCTTATAACGAATGGACTTGAATTTGCCGCAATAGCACTCCCAATCCTTGGTGGTTCCAAAAATGCGCTCGCAGAACAGACCGTCCCGCTCCGGCCGCAGAGTCCGATAATTGATTGTTTCCGGCTTTTTCACTTCGCCGAAGGACCATTCCCGAATTCGCTCCGGTGATGCCAGCCGAATCCCGATGGCATCAAATTCAGTTGTATTTCTTGCAGACATTCCTGTTTATTCTCCTAAATACGCAGCTTGCGCCGGCCGTTCCACGATCCCAACGGGAACGGCTAGATGATACGCTCGATGGACTCCAGCTTGATCTTGTTCGCCCGACTGCCGCGGTTGAGCTCATCCTCAAATTCGTTCAGCTCAATGTTGGCTCCGCTTTGATCGTACAGGGTCACATCCAATGCAAGGCCGCGCAGCTCCTGCATCAACACGTTAAAGGATTCCGGAATTCCAGGTTTAATGGAATGAATACCCTTCACTATAGCTTCATAGATACGGGCCCGGCCGAGCATATCGTCGGATTTGACCGTCAACAGCTCCTGCAGGGTATTGGAAGCGCCGTAGGCTTCGAGAGCCCAAACTTCCATTTCTCCCAGGCGCTGGCCGCCAAACTGGGCCTTGCCACCCAGAGGCTGCTGGGTAACCAGAGAATACGGTCCGGTGGAACGGGCGTGTATCTTGTCATCAACCAGGTGGGCCAGTTTCAGCATGTAAATAAAGCCGCAGAAGACGCGACCCTCAAAGGGTTCACCCGAGCGGCCGTCAAACAGCTGGAACTTGCCGTCGTCCGGCAGATCGGCAGACTGGATATACTCCTGAAATTCAGCTTCTGTGGCGCCGTCAAATACAGGCGTTTCAAAACGAACATTCAGTTTATCGGCGGCGAAGCCCAGTTGGGTTTCCAGTACCTGGCCGATATTCATCCGCGATGGTACACCCAGCGGATTCAAACATAGATCCATGGGACGACCATCTTCCATAAATGGCATGTCTTCTTCGGCCATTACGCGGGCGATGACGCCTTTGTTGCCGTGCCGGCCGGCCATTTTATCGCCCACTTGCAGCTTGCGCTTCTTGGCCACAAAGACCTTGACCATATGCTCCACTCCGGCGGGCAGCTCGTCGCCGTTTTCACGCTTGTATTCCTTGATATCAATTACGATCCCTTCCGAGCCGTTGGGCATGCGCAACGATGTATCGCGCACTTCACGCGCTTTTTCGCCAAAAATGGAGTGCAATAGCTTGTATTCCGGAGTCAGATCCGACTCCCCTTTGGGGGTCACCATACCGACTAGAATATCGCCGGCCCGCACTTCCGCGCCCAAACGCACAATCCCGAATTCGTCGAGATCCCGGAAGGCCTTGTCGCTCAGATTGGGGATATCGCGGGTAATTAACTCCTGGCCCAGTTTGGTTTCACGAGCCTGAATTTCATATTCCTCAACGTGAATAGAGGTAAAGACATCATCTTTGACAATACGTTCGCTGATCAGAATCGCATCTTCAAAGTTATACCCTTCCCAGGGCATAAAGGCGACCAGTACATTCTTGCCCAGAGCCAACCGGCCCTTGTCGATGGCCGGACCATCAGCCAGCACAGTTGCCATACGGGTAATGCGGCCGTATTTGTCTTTTTTCTCACCGAAGATACGCTGGCCCGCCAGAGCCTGGCCGATAAAAACCGATTCACCGTTTTTCACGATGGGGGTAAATTCGCGGTCGCTGTCTTTCAGGCCTAGCTTGTGCGCCTGGCCCTCATCATCGGTAACAACAATTTCGGTGCCACTCAGTTTGCTAACCTTGCCGTCTACCGGACTACGCAGCATGGTCACAATCGGAGTCTGGTTCATACAAGTGCCCTGGTTCGAGCGCTTGAATTTGGTTAGCGAATAAGTCTCGGTTTCGTTACTGTCATCCAGTTTGATTTCAATCGATTTGGCATCCAGCTTGACCACCAGCCCGTCTCCAGGCGCCACAATACAGGTTCTGGAATCATAGGCCGCCCGGCTTTCCATTCCCGTGCCCACATAGGGCTCTTCATCCACGAGTAAGGGCACAGCCTGACGCTGCATATTGGAACCCATCAGGGCCCGGTTGGCATCGTCATGCTCCAGGAACGGAATCAGAGCCGTCGAAACGCTGACCACCTGCACGGGAGCCATGTCCATGTATTGGATCTCATCCGGGGCGCAGAAAGGGAAGTCGCCGCGCCGACGACAGGAAACCATTTTGTTCGCGAAAGTTTTATCTTCACTGAGAGGCGCATTTGCCTGGGCAATATTAAAGTGCTCTTCTATATCGGCAGTCAAATAGTCAACATCACCGCTGACTTTGCCGGTACCGACCTTACGGTAGGGCGTCTCCAGGAACCCATAGGGATTCACCCGGCAGAAAGTCGACATGGACACAATTAATCCAATATTCGGTCCTTCCGGTGTTTCAATCGGGCACATGCGGCCATAGTGGCTATAGTGCACATCCCGGACCTCAAAGCCGGCTCGTTCCCGCGAGAGACCGCCTGGCCCCAGGGCATTCAAGCGGCGCTTGTGGGTCAGTTCGGACAGCGGATTGGTTTGGTCCATGAACTGCGACAACTGTGAGGAACCAAAGAATTCATTGGTCACGGCCATGATCGGCTTGATCGAAATCAAAGCCTGGGGCGTAATCACGTCGATGTCCTGAACGGTCATGCGCTCCTTGACGACCCTTTCCATGCGCGAAAAGCCGACCTTCAGCTGGTTCATGAACAGCTCGCCGACACTGCGCACCCGGCGGTTCCCCAGGTGGTCAATATCATCGTAGTGATAGTGCGGAACCTCGTTAACCAGGTTCACAAAGTATTTGAGGGTTTCGATCAGATCCACAACCCGCAAGGCCCGGTTGTCGACATCATTGAAATCTTTTTCATTGTGATAGCGGAACTTGTTATTGATTTTATAACGGCCGACCATCCCCAGATCATATGTCTTCTCGCTGAAGAACAGCCGATCAAGCTCGGCGCGGGCATTTTCTTCGCTGAATGGTTCCCCCGGGCGCATGATGGCCTGGAACTTCTGCAGAGCGGTTTTCTGATCTTCAGCGCCGTCTTTTTCGAGACTGTTGATAATGGTAACATCATCCTTGCCTTCAGCAAAAATCAGCAGATCTACATTCTTGACCTTGAGTTCTTTCAAAAGACCGACATTGTCTTCGTTGAGTTTTTCGCCTTCCTGCATCAAAACTTCTTCCGTTTCGGGGTTGAGCACCTTGCGGGCCAGTCGGCGGCCGATAATACTCTTCAGTTCTTTGGGAGCCGCACCGGCGATGCGTTTGGCTTCCGTCTCATAGAACAGACTAAAGACTTCTTCATTGTTATGCGCCGCGATGGCCTTTACCAGAATGGTGACCGGGAATTTCTTTTTACGGTCAATGCGGGCGACCATCACACCCTTGTTATCCATCTCCAGCTCGAGCCAGGAGCCGCGGTAGGGAATGACCCGAGCCGATGATACCCGCTTTTCGTTATCAAAGAAAAAGAAAATACCGGGACTGCGATGCAGCTGTGACACAACCACCCGCTCGGCACCATTGATTACAAAAGTGCCTTTGGTGGTCATCATTGGCAGGTCACCCATGTAGACCGTCTGCTCGCGAACCTCACCGGTCTGGGTATTGGTCAGGCGGATAATGGCCCGCAGCGGGTAGGCGTAAGAGACGCCGCGGTCCTTACACTCCTCGGGCTCCCAACGGGGATCACCAAACGAATAGGAGACGTATTCCAGCACCATGTCCTCATTGGGACTCTCAATCGGAAACGTATCCTGAAAGACAGCTTCCAGGCCCTGGTTAATGCGCTTGGCGGCGGTGGTGCCGCGCTGTAAAAACCAGTCATAGGATTTGAACTGGATATCAATTAAGTCGGGTATATCTGATATTTTAGTGATTTTGCCCAGATTGACAATCTTGCGAGCCGGTTTCTCTTGCATAAAATGATCCTGGTAGGCCTAAATGTTGAAATAATGCGGTTTCTAATTTTGTAAAGCCTTTCACGCTCCCCTGGCATAATTCTTGCCAAAAAAGAGCGGCCGCATATGGCTTATCGGCACCTGCCCACAGACAGACTGCCAGTATTCGGGTTTTGGTTCCAAAGTCCGGAACCCCGGCCGGGAACATCGCCAGATATTCCAACCGGGGTTCGAGCAGTCCCAACAGTCAGTTGAATCAGACCGCTGCCAGTTCGACTGTAGCGCCGGCTTCTTCGAGCTTCTTCTTAAGCTCTTCAGCAGCTGCTTTGTCCAGATCTTCTTTGACAACCTGGTCGCCTTTTTCGACCATATCCTTGGCTTCTTTGAGGCCCAGACCGGTCGCTTCACGCACAGCCTTGATCACGTCGATTTTTTTGGCACCGAAGCTTTTCAGGACCACATTGTAGCTAGCATCCGCAGCAGCGTCCGCGCCTGCGTCTCCACCGCCCGCTGCGGCAACACCTGCAACCGCAACCGGAGCCGCCGTTGAGATATCAAACTTCTCTTCCATTTTCTTAACCAGCTCGGCCGCCTCGGTAAGTGTGAGGGAACCAATCTGATCCAATAATGTATCTAAATCTGCCATGTTTTTCTCCTTGCTTTATTCCTAAGAACTATTCCTGCGAGGCTCAAGACCTCTCCCGGCCCTGCCGGTTACCGCGCAGCCTGGGTCAACAAGCCGTGCGGGTCATCTCTTTCAGTATCCTGAAAAATGATTGCTATCCGTTTTTTTTGCCGATCTCCTGGATACCGCGCGCCAGACCGGACATGATCTGCTTCATACCAATGGCCATTTTGGTAGCCGGGGCATTGAAGCCGCGCGCAATAATCACCAACAGCTCCTCTTTGGTCGGCAGGTTGGCGATGGCCTTGACGCTGGCCTGGTCCAGGAACTGACCCTCCAGGCAGCCGGCCTTGATCTCGACTTTGTCATTGGTTTTACCAAAATCCACCAGCAGCTTGGCGATGGACGGTAATTCCGCACCGGCGAAGGCGACCGCGATGGGGCCTTTGAGCACAGCACTGGTAGATTCGGCCAGCTTTTCATCAAAGCCATCCAGCTCCTGCAAGGCGCGCTTGAAGAGGGTATTTTTCACCACCTTGAAACGCGCATCCTTGCCGCGGATTTTACCGCGCAAATCGGTGATTTCGGTCACCGACAAGCCGGAGTAGGTCGTCAGGATAAAGTTTTCCTGACTGCTCAGTATTTCTTTCAGTTCGTTCAGCTGTTCTGTTTTTTGTGGGGCTGCCATACGTTTTCCTCTCTAACAATTCCTGTTGTGCCCTTTATCCCAGCGATCTCATATTCAGCTTGATACCGGGACCCATGGTCGGCGAGATACAGAATGACTTCAAAAAGTCGCCCTTGGCATCGGCCGGCTTGTCACGCATCAAGGCGCCGTACAAAGCCTTCACATTTTCAGCCAGCTTCACATCGTCAAAACCGGTCTTGCCGACCCGCAGATGGATGACCCCGGTTTTGTCCGGCTTGTATTCCATTTGACCCGCTTTCAGCTTTTGCACCGCTGTCGCCACATCGGGCGTGACTGTGCCGGCCTTGGGCTTGGGCATCAGACCCTTGCGACCCAGGATGGGACCCAGCTTACCGACGTCTTTCATCATGTCCGGTGTGGCCACGCAGGCGTCGAAGTCGGTCCAGCTTTCTTGTTGAATTTTTTCAACGAGCTCAATGCCGCCAACGTAATCAGCGCCAGCCTCTTTGGCGGCCGCCTGCTTGTCTTCGCGACAGAAGACCAATACGCGCACTTCTTTGCCGGTTCCGTTGGGCAGGCTGATAATCCCGCGAATATTTTGCAGCGATTTGTAATTCACCTTGATCGAGGCCTCGACGGTGCCCTCGAATTTGGTATAACTGGTTTCTTTTACCAGCTTGACCGCCTCTTCAATTTCGTAGATTTTTTCCCGGTCGACCTTTTCGACCATACTGCGCCACTTCTTGCCTCGTTTCATGATTCCACCTCTACGCCCATGGAACGACAGGTGCCGGCCAGGATCAGCACGGCGGCATCCACGTCGTTAGCGTTCAAGTCGTCTTTTTTGATTTCTGCAATTTTCTCCAGCTGGGCGCGAGTGATCTTGCCCACCTTGGTTTTGTTCGGGGTTGCCGAACCGGAGTTAAGCCCCAGCTCTTTTTTAATCAAGAGAGCCGCAGGAGGAGATTTGGTTATAAATGTAAAACTGCGATCGGAATAGACAGTGATCACGACCGGGATCTTGATACCGACCTGATTCTTGGTTCTTTCGTTGTAAGCCTTGCAGAACTCCATGATATTGAGTCCGTGCTGACCTAACGCGGGTCCGACCGGGGGTGCAGGGTTGGCTTTTCCAGCCTCAACCTGAAGCTTGATTTGTGTTACTACTTTCTTTGATGCCATAATATAGTGGTACCTTTTACATTTTTGTCAGCCAGGCTGACTCCAATGACCCCTATACAAAAGACAGGCGAGCATGCATTACTATGTTGATTGCCGTAACTTTTCTATAGGGACCCTCAATATGAATTGCTTGATACGATTTGTTAACCGACGTTGGACGCCACCTGCAGATACTCAAGCTCTACCCGGGTGGCCTGACCGAAGATTTCCACTTTTACGCGCAGCTTGCCCTTGTCATGCATAATTTCATCCACTTCGCCCGTAAAATTGGCAAAGGGACCGTCCACAATCTTGACCTTTTCGCCCACCTGAAACAGAATATGCGCCGCGCTTTGATCCTCATCCTCTTCTGATGTGTGCTCGTCGCTTTGCAGCAGATTCTTGACCTCGGCTTCGGTTAGCGGTTCCGGATCAGGGGATCCCACAAATCCGGTGACGGACGGCAGCTTGCCGATCATGATCCGCAGCTCATCGTCCAGATCCAGTTCGGCAATCAGGTAGCCGGGCATGAATTTTTTCTCGACAACGCGCTTTTTGCCGTTCTTCATTTCGGCCACTTTAATGGTGGGAATATGAACGGTCTGGATTTTATCTTTCATCCCCTTGCCGGCGACGATCTTTTCCAGGTTGATCTTGACCTTGTTCTCGTGTCCGGAATACGTCCGGATTACATACCAACGAAATGCCATACGTTCTGCCTCAGGAACCCGTCCCGGCATGCACCACAAATTGAAACAGGGAATTAAAAGCCCAGTCGGTTAAAAACAAAAAAACGGAAATCAGCACAGTAGCCCACAAGACGACCACCGTCGAATTCAGGACCTCTTCTTTCGAGGGCCAAATCACCTTGCGAAATTCGCTGCGCGTTTCTTTAATAAATTTCAACATCTATTCCAAACCATACCAGGCAAGTTGTGCAGGCCGGGAGAGAATCGAACTCTCATCTAGGGTTTTGGAGACCCTTATTCTAGCCGTTGAACTACCAGCCTGTTTTGATCGAAAGCATGAGCCCTCTACCAGGCTTGAACTG
>JAGRNA010000127.1 GCA_020441005.1 Leptospiraceae bacterium | reverse complement strand
CCCCGCAGAGCCACCGGACCCGTCAAAATCTGTCGGGCTATGGCTCGCATCGTAGGTCAAAAGATACACACTCTCGGGAATCGACTCATCTTCAAAAAAGTACAGCATGTAATCCAGGCCCTGAAAACTGCACAGCTCAACAAATTGGCCTTCCTCCGGGGGCTGGCCGTTGGAATCAAATACCAGCATGCCCTTGCGGCTGGCTACCAGGTCCATTTTCAAAAACGTCGCCGCACAAGCACCCATGGCGTTCGGATACATGCCGTAGCGCCGCTGAAAATCCAAAGCCGCCGCGCTTAGCTGATACGGCCAGCGCTCATAGTCCGTAAAATCGTCGATGTAGTTCGCCTCGTAGTGTAATTCCTGTTTGTCGGTCATCTTGTTTCCTCGCTGCGGGGCTTTTGGCCCTCACGCGTCAGTATAACCCGAGGGTGTGACATGAGAGCGCATTTTGGCTTCTTTTTAAATGTGCGTACTGCTTTTTTTTACGGGTTTTGAAAGCTTGGCCTGGTATATTTTTCATTGTCTGATCAATGGCTGAATGGCTGCCAAGCCCTGGTAGCCAGAATCGCCTCAGTCTCGGTGCTGGTCAATTGCAAAAGAATTTCCGTATTGGCACTTTATTGGTTTCGCTTTGCGGTCGGGTCAAAAAATGATGGCAAGGATATGGATTCTGGTATATAATTCCAGCAGCCGGAAGCGGTCGGAAATAGTATGAACCAATGGAATAGTCCCATCCCCCGGCACGACCCGCGTCAGGAACCTTGCCTGGGCGCAGAGGAAATGCGCGCGGCTGCCGATGAGGTGCCCGAGTGGGTCTGGCCGCCGCCCCGCTGCGGGCTCGAACCCCATCGCCAGGTCTATTGCAGCTTCTTGATTGCCGGCTTTGCTTATTATGCGGGCGCCAAAGCCTTTCCCAAACTTTACGTGGGCCGCCGCCTGCGGCTGCGAGCTGATCCGCAAAATCGCTATGATGAATACGCGATTGGCGTCTATTGTTTGCAACAGCAGCTGGGCTATGTGCCCCGTAAAATGAATCGCGAGCTGGCGTTGATCTTGAATGCCGGCCATTCGATCTTCCGGGCGGTGGTGCAGCAACTGGACCCGGCTGCCCATCCGGCCAGGCAGGTTCGGGTCGCTGTGTATTTGAAAAAGAAAGGACCCACCCCGGCGCTTGCATAAATACATATTTCTGGTTGCCATATTCCCATAAATATGGTAATATGGCTCGTCATGAAAACGACGATTGATTTGGCGGATGATGTGCTTAAAGAGGCCAAAGTCTTTTGTGCGCAACACAGCCGTACCCTGCGTGATTTGATGAATGAAGCCTTGCGTGAAAAACTAAATCGCGCTAAATCTGCTTCAGAGCAGCAATGGGAATCATTATTTGGTCGTTTTGGTCATGGAAACGCGAAAACGGAAACCGGACGCATCGCTAAAATCATAGCGGACGAGTTTAGTAGTATCGATGAGGACGAATGGGTCTGATTGTCGACACGAACGCTCTGTCTGATTTTGCTGCGGGAGCAGCCGGCATCAAAGCCGCTTTATTAGCGACCGATGCCATTTATTTGCCGGTAATTGTGCTGGGAGAATATCGCTTTGGTCTATTGCAGTCGCGGGATCGAAAAAAAAGAATGGCCTGGCTGGCGGATCTCGAGCGCATTTGGAATATTCTGCCGGTCACCGAAAAAACCGCAGTCTACTATGCAGAAATTAGAAATAATCTGAAGAAAGCCGGCAAGCCCATACCGTCTAATGATCTTTGGATTGCAGCTTTGGCATTGGAATCCAGGCTTGCAGTATTAACACGCGACAAACATTTTGCTTCCATTTCGACCTTGAAGACGATTGCCTGGTGACATGGTCAGGCAATCCCGGCTACAGGTTACTTTGAGCTGCGGGCGCCTGCCGGCCGGGGGGAAGCAGACTGGCAGAGTCGCTGGACAGTGCTCTATGCCGGCCGTCACCGGGTGCTCCGGCTAGCTCGCTTCGGCCTGTGGCAGGCCGATCGCTCGCAGACTCGTCGCCCCCTGGCGCGGGGCAGGGCGGCGAGTAGATGCTCGCTGGCACCTGGTTGGGCCAGACCCGCTGATCATTGCGATTCATATGCTTCGCAATCCCTCGATGACGTATTGAATATGTTGCTGAGCAATGATTTGATGACGCATTGAACAATGAATAGACATTGCCGGACGTTAAATGTTCCGCACGCAGTGCAGAGTGTATCGAAACGACTAGAAGCGTGGCAGCCAGATTTGCCGGCAGACAAAGTCGGGCAATGCATTTACGGTTTAGGACTTCAATCGAGTTGGTCTTCAGCGTCCAACGGTTGATCGACAAGATCCAGGATTGTGTTGGACAAGCTGATCTCGAACCAGTCGTCGAAAAGAGACCGATTACGTTGACCCGGCCACAATGACTCGTCGGCGTTCTGCCAGGATAACTCATTGGTGAAGATTTGATCATAAAATAGCTCTATGATTGACTGCTTGTCATTCTCGGAATTGTAATCCGGCAAAAGATACAAGCCCGGCTCACTTATCCCATCTGCGCTTATAGCACCGGGATCCTCGGCTACTCTTCGAGACCATTCCAGCATTGGCTTTTTGGGAGTAACGATGGCAATGCTGCGATTGATCACTTGATCGTCAGGCTGACGGGGCAATGATCCGATCCCATCACCGCCGGCAGAATGCCGGCCGCTTTGATCTGATCCGTAAACTGCCGCGATACGCAAAAGTAGTCGATCCGCCAGCCGATGTTGCGGGCGCGGGCATTGGCCCGGTAACTCCACCAGGTGTAGTGGCCGCCTTCCTTTTCAAACAGCCGAAAGCTGTCCACGAAACCGGCATCCAGTAGTCGGGAGAAACCGTCGCGCTCTTCATCGGTAAAGCCAGCGTTACGGCGGTTCGTTTTGGGATTGGTCAAATCAATTTCGGTATGCGCCACGTTCAAATCGCCGCAAAAGATCAGCGGCTTTTTTTGGTTCAGCTGTTGACAATATGCGCGGTAGGCCTGGTCCCAGTCCTGGCGGTAATCGAGCCGCTTCAGTTCATTGCCCGAGTTCGGCGTGTAGGTGGAAAGCAGGCTAAAGCGGGGCAGTTCCACCAACGTGATGCGGCCCTCCTGGTCATGCTGCGCCTGGTCCATGCCAAAGCCGTGATTTACGATTTGCAGATCCTTTTTGCGGGATTTTTTCACAAAGATGGCCGTGCCCGAGTAACCTTTCTTTTGGGCATGATTCCAGAACTGGTGATATTGCGGCAAAAAGGAGTCCAGCTCATCCGGCTGGCCGCGGGTCTCTTGCAGACAAATGATGTCGGCGTCCTCTGCGGCGACAAAATCCAGAAACCCTTTTTTTAAACAGGCCCGGATACCGTTCACATTCCAGCTGACAAGCTTGATCATAAGGGCAAGGTTTCGGGCAGGAGCCGCTTGAGTCGATTGTTTTCGCGATACTCTTCGGTTAAAGTGGCCAGCAAAAATAAAACCAGCGCCTGCTCCATCGGAGTGTTGAACGCCTGGAAATTCTGTTCGCAGTTATGGAAAAATCCGGTTAATAGATTCATGATGCCGGCTGCAATGGTCTCGGGGGCCAGGCTGGGTAATATAGCGCGGCTGTCCTGATCGGCCTTGATGACCTCCAGCCATTCGAGGTTCCATTGCTGCATATAGGTCTCCAGCTGTCGCCGCAAACCGCTGGCGGGCAGGTCTTTTTCCTGCAACAGCACGGATGGCAGCAAAATGAAGCGGTACTTATTGGCGATTACCAGATACATGGTCAGTTTTACCTTCTTGACGGTCAATGATGGATCCGGCAGGCTTTGATAGTATTCGATCGCATCCGGGTGGTTGCGGATGGACTCCTGCATGGCGGCAATCAGGTCCGACAAACAATCATCCAGCGAGTTGTAGTAGTTATAGAAGGCGCCGCGAGTCAGCTTGCTCTGTTTGACCAGCTCGCAAACGCTGGTGCGGTGATAGCCGCGACTCAGAATTGCCTGTAGGGCGGCCTCGCGGATTTTGCGCAGGGTTTGCTCGCCCTTGCTGTATTTGGCCTTGACGATCGGCGGCGATTGCAGGGAGCCGATGCCGGCTGGCTTGGTTTTCATGATGTGCTTCCAGGCGCTGTTCTGATCCACGCATTGCAAGGGCGGCCGGCAGCTGATCTATCTCCGGGTAACGGGCCGGGCAGGGACAACCAACCGCCGCTCCGATCCAGACTGATGGCCAGCTGACTCGTTCCCGATGCCAGCACACCGCCTCCGTGGCTGTTCGTAATAGCAGCTATCAGATTTTGCAATGGGTGCAATCGTTTTTACCAATTGGCAGACCCTGTCCAGTGGGGCAATCAAAAACAGACGCCCGGCCTGGTGTATGGTATCCTGGCCGGATTGGGGCTTGACAGTAAATGCAAGCGGACCGGTGCTGCGCTTATGAGCGCCCGTTTTCAAAAGCACTATACCCAGCCAGTCAGCCAGGTCACCAGAGCGGACTGTCAGGAGCTGCTGCAAATGGCACTGGCTGAGGATGCGCCTGCCGGCGATCCGGCCGCTGAGGCTCTCTTTGACCCGACGGTCATCTCCCGGGCCCGGCTGGTCAGTCGCGAAAAGGGGGTCGCGGCTGGTCTGGCGGTGTTGCCCTTCCTGTTTGAATTATGGCACACCCAAAGCGGTCGCGGCGTGCAGTACCAAATGCATTGCAAGGATGGCGCCGAGTTTGGTCCGGGCAGCGTACTGGCCGAATTGCAGGCCGCCACGGTGGATTTGCTGCGCCTGGAACGGATCATCCTGAATATGCTGCAGTATCTGAGCGGGATCGCATCGGTGACCGCCACTACCGTCGCCCTGGCTGGCGATCAGATTGCGATCCTGGATACTCGCAAGACCCTGCCGGGTTACCGCCGGCTGGCAAAGTACGCCGTCTTTTGCGGCGGTGGCTCGAATCACCGCATCAGCCTTTCCGACATGGCCATGATCAAGGACAATCATGTGGCCGCGGCCGGCGGGATACAGGCCGCTGTGACCAAACTGCGCGCGCGCTACCCGGACATCCCGCTGAATGTGGAGGTCGATACCCTCGATCAACTGGCCGAACTGCTGGAGTTGCCGGAACAGACCGATGTGGTTTTGCTGGATAACATGGGCCGCGCTCAAATTGATCAGGCCTTGCAAATGATTCAGCAGAGCGGCCGGGCCATATTTGTGGAGCTATCCGGTGGCTGGACGCCCGAGCGCTTGACGGAATTGCACGGCCTGGGCAATCTTGGCATCAGCATGGGCTTTTTGACGCACACCACCCGGTTCCTGGATATCAGTATGGAGCTGCAATCCGATGACTGAATGGATTGCCGTCCACTCGCTTGAAACGGTCGGCATTCGCTGGATCCTGCAAATCCAGTCCGTGCTGATGCCAGGCGGGCAACTGCCCCTGCGTTTATTGTCCTTTATGGGCGAGGAATTCTTTTTTATCGCGCTGATCACAATCCTGTACTGGTGTGTTGACGAACGGGTGGGACTGCGCCTGTTTTACTTTCTTTTAATTTGCGCAATTGTGAATAGCATCTTCAAATGGGCATGGGGCCTGCCGCGGCCCTACTGGCTAGAACCTGCGATTCAGACCGGCTATGTGGAGACCGGTTTTGGCGCCCCCTCGGGCCACTCCCAGATGGCTTTCGGCGTCTGGTTTTACCTGGCGTGGTTGCTCTTTCAATTGCACCAAATGCGCTGGACCTGGGGCCTGGCAGCTGGACTGGCCGCCAGTGTCTCTTTTTCACGCCTGGCGCTCGGAGTGCATTTCCCGCACGATGTGCTCAGCGGCTGGATCCTGGCCTTGATCCTGTTGGCCCTGTTCATTGCACTGACCGGGCGCGTGATTGCCTGGACCGGGCATGGATCGCAGGCCGGTCGCACCCTGCTGTTGACCCTGATCACGGTCGTGCTTTTGGCCGGTCTGGCCTGGCTGGTGCAACTGATAAACATCAAACGCATTCCGATCGAATGGCAGGCCAATGCCCTGGCAGCCCATCTGGCCCTGGGCCAATCTGCCGGCCTGGATCCGTATTCTGCGCGTACCCTGATCTCGACCCTGGCGCTTTTAAGCGGTGCCGGCGTGGCGCTGCCATGGAAACACCGCCTGCCAATGGCACCCCTGCCGACGGGTCGCTGGTCGCTGCTTGTGCGGCGCTATATGGTCGGCATGGCCGGTTTTCTACTTTTGTATCTGGGTCTGGCATGGGTCTTCAGACTAGCCGGTGAACAGCTGGCCATGGAGCTACGTTTTTTGCGCTATTTTATTGTGGCGCTATGGACAATTGCCGGTGCACCGCTGCTTTTCTCCCGCCTGGGACTGGCAGAAGCAGGGCCGTCACAATAAGCAGTCCGGCGCAATACAGGCGCAAACAGGATCCGGAATGACGGCGCAGCCCTATGACAGGCATTACCAAACCCGGGATCTTTTCGGAGACCCCCTGCCGGCGCTGATTGCCTTTTTCGAACAACTCCAGCCAGGGCGGCGGGTCTGGGACATGGGCGCTGGCCAGGGTCGCGATACTCTACCCCTTGCCAGAATGGGCCATCAAGTGCGGGCAATTGATTCCTCCCGGACAGGGCTCGACTGCATTGCAAAAGCGGCCGCCGCTGCGCGGCTTGCGAACATCACAACATTGTGCGCGGATGTCCATTCACTCAAAGTCGCCCCGGAGTGTCAGGTCCTGCTTTTCGATGCAATGTTCCACTTCTACAAACGGGACCGCGCATCTGAAATGGCCTTGCTTGAGCGGGTCAGTAATCAACTCTCCGATCGGGGCATCCTGGCCTGTGCCGTTCCTGCCAACCAGACTACTGCCGCGAATCTGGCGTTGCTCCATCAATCTGCATGGGCCAGTTGGGGCCGCCTCACAGACGTGGAATCTCGCCATGAACACACTGGCACCTTGTACCGGTTTCTGGCCCTCGAAAAGGTTCCTTGACAAAGGCTGCACAGCTTGGATTGCCATGCGGACTGCCCTTTTTTTTGTGGACAAGTGCCTGCAGATTATGTCTCCTGGGCTATGGAATTGTGGGCTTTGGTGCTGGTAAATATAGTTACCGGTGTCGTGTTATATTTCTTTTTTGCCATGCGCTATTCGCGTGCCATCCAGCAGCGGGACCGCGGGATCGTCGAGCAGATGGCGCGGATTGCGCTCGAAATGCGCACCCAATCCGAAAGCACCCTGGAACAAATCGCCCGCAAGCAGGAATCGGTGTATCAACTAGCCCGGCTGGTGGAAGACTTGAGCCTGAAGCTGCTCAGCGCTGAGCCCGACAGTGCGCCGCAGTCAAAACCCGCCCCTCGATCGACAAAACCAGGCACCAAAAAAAAGGGGCCCGCTACCGTCAAGGCCAGGCCCGGACCGCGCCAGGCCACTAAAGCTGCCGGCCCGTCGACGCGCAAAGCCGCGCCGAATAGGTCCGCTTCGTCCGCGGGCCAACCGGCAAGCGCTGCGACGCGTACGCCATACCGCGAGGTAGAGCCGGAATCCAGCGCCGAACAGGCTGCGGCCCTGCGGGCCCTGGCCAGCCTGCCGCCAGATCGCCTGGATTTGATGCCGGCCACGCATTCCGTCGAGGATGCCTGGCAACAAGGTCGTCTGCTAGACCGGCTGGAACCGGGGGCCAGCAACCCGGCGTCATCCGGGCCTGTCCGTCCGCTGCCGGGTGCGGCATCTGCGACGGATTCTTTCGGCCGCCAGGCGGGGGGGTGGGTTCGTCAACTAGGGCAACTGACCCGGCGTTTGTTCGGGATTGAAACCTACACCGCTGCCGCGCCCACTCAGCCGGCGATTGCCAAACCGAACGATGCGAGCGCGGTCGGCCCTGGTTTTGAAGAGCTCCTGGGGCGACAGCTGGCCCAAAAACAGGCAACCGTCCCGTCGGCCCCGGCGCCATTGGTCGCGGAGTCCGAAGCGGGTGCCGCAGAGCCCGCTACGGCCGACCTGCTACCCGACCTTGAATTGCCCTACACCAGCCCGGTGCGTTTTGAAATGCGGCCCCGACCGTCGAGCAGTGTCGATCCGGATGAACCTCCGGTTTCCCGGGCGATCGAAGGCGAGCGCCGGCAGCGTCTGGCGGATCACCAGGCGCAGTACGCTCCCGCAGAATTGGCCGGCCAGCCGCTCAGCTATAATCCGGCCCAGGAACGCCAGGATTTTATTCGATCGCTGTTGCAAAAAGGAATGGCCGATCAGGAAGTGATGGCTCAAACTGGCGCCACCCTGGGCGAGCTGCAGCTGTTGCGTAATTTACCGCAGAATCCCAGACCCCGCAAATACAGGATTCGGACATGATTTCAGTCTACGATATACCAGACCTGAGCCCGGATGAGTTTGCCCGCTTCGCTGAACTGATCCATCAAAAAGCATCCATTACGCTGAAGGAGCATAAAATTGTGCTGCTTTCCAATCGCTTGCGGCGGCGTTTGCATGAATTGCAGCTTTCAGACTATGAAAGCTATTATCGCTACCTGCAGTCCGGTCAGGATCCGGAGGAAATGAGCCGCTTCTTTGAGGTCATTACCACCAATGAAACCTATTTTTGGCGCACGACCCAGAATTTCGAGCTGCTCAAGCAAGACCTGATGCCTGCTATCCTGGCAGACCATCCCGGTCGCGAGATTCACTTCTGGTCCGCCGGCTGCTCCTCCGGTGAGGAACCCTATAACCTGGCCATGGAGCTGGTCGAGGGTATGAAGCAGCTCGGTCCCTTTCCCTTTACCATCCGGGCTTCGGATTTGTCAGAACGAATGGTCCAGTTTGCCCGGGAAGGACGCTATCAGGGGCGCAAGATTGACCGGGTACCGCCCGCTATTCTGCGGCGCTACTTCCGGGAGGACGAGGATAATGCGGGACATTATTATGTGCGCGCGGATGTGAAACAGCGCGTCGCCTTTCATGCCGAAAACCTGTTTGAAACCCGGGTCGGTCCCTTTCATTGTATTTTTTGCCGTAATGTGATGATCTATTTTAGTCGCCAGGATCAATTAAAGCTGGTCAGCCGCTTTTATGAAGCATTGCTGCCGGGCGGATATCTGGTAATCGGTCACAGTGAAAGTCTGCATATGTTTGATACGCCCTTCGAAACTCGTCAGTTCGCGAATGGAGTGGCCTATCACAAAAAACGGGTTTGATGCAAGCATGGAGAGCATGACTGCCTACATGCGGCACAGTTTCAAGGTATCCCGCTGGAATATGACGGTGCAGATCAGGTCTGTCAATCATCGCTTCTTCGAGCTGCAGTTACGCTGTGCCAGTCACCTGACTCCGCTGGCCAGCGAGTTGGAAAAAATTCTGCGCAGTTCCGTGAAACGCGGCCAATTGGAAGTGCATTTGCTTATGGATCCGGCGGACGGTTTTCAAAAAAGCATTCTGGATCAGGCCTTGCTGCAACAGTACATGGATCAGGCCGGTCGCCTTGCTGCGCAAGATGCGCGAGTTGTGCTGAACGCGGCGGACTTGCTGCAACTGCCGGGCGTGATTTCCGTGGAAAGCACATTGCCGGCTGCGCTAGATATCCAAAAATGTCGTAAACAGTTTCACCAGGGAATCAATCGACTGATCCGGCAGCGTAGAAAAGAGGGTGTCCAGATCGGGAGTCTGATTCGCCACAGGCTGAGTCAAATGCAAAAAAGGGTAATCGCAATTAGCCAGGCCCGCCACAGTTCGCAGCGAGCACAAGCCAGGAGCCTGAAGGACGAATGGCAGCGAATGCAGGCCAGTGATGCGCCGGCAATCGCTATACTCGAATGGCTGGAGCGCCAGAATATTGCCGAAGAGCTGGATCGCTTGCATTTGCATATTCGGGCAGCGCGCTCTCTGGCACAAGCAAAGACCGGCGAGCAGGGCAAGGAGCTTGATTTTTATTGCCAGGAAATGCTGCGTGAAACGAATACCCTGGCGTCCAAATCGCGGGACGTCCGTATTCGGCATCTGGCCGTGTCGATCAAGACTGCCATCGAAGAAATCAAGGAGCAAGCCCGTAATCTTGTATAATGAGCCAGGCGAGAGTTATAGTAATTTCTTCCGTATCCGGTGGCGGCAAAACCACCCTGATCAATAAACTGCGCGAACAGTTCCCGGATCTGCGTCCGGCGATCACAGCAACGACTCGCAAGCCGCGACCGGGCGAGCTGGATGGCGATCATTATTATTTTTACAGCAAAGAAGCCTTTGAAAAACAAATCGCCGCGGGCGGCTTTTTGGAACATGCCTTCGTGCACGGCAATCACTATGGTGTGCCCAGACCGCCGGTGGAGGCTGAATTGCAAAAAGGCAATTCGGTGATTCTGAATATTGATGTGCAGGGCATGCGCGCCGTAAAGGAGCAATTGTCAGATCGTGTCTTTACGGTTTTTATACTACCACCGGACATGGATATTTGGGAAGAGCGTCTGCGCAGTCGCAAAACAGAAAGCGAGGAGCAACTCAAGATGCGATTGCAACAGGGAGCGCTGGAGTTGGAGGCTGCCTTCGAATATGATTATCGCATCATGAACAAGGACCTGAATCGGGCCGTTCAGGAATTGATTCAGGTGTTGCGCAAGGAAGCTGTCATTGACTAGCCCCGGGGGCCAGCCTTTACACACCGCAGTCCTACCCGCCCTGATGGGCCCCACTGGCTCCGGCAAGACGGCCCTGATTAGTCGTCTGCCCGGTGAATTTTTTGAAGCAGTTTCAATCGATTCCAGGCAGGTCTACCGGCACATGCCGATCAGCGTTGCCAGTCCCACCACTCAGGAACAAACCCGGGTGCGCCACCATCTCCTGGACTGTCTGGAGCCCGACCAGGCCATCGATGCGGCCTGGTTTGTGCGCCAGGCCAGAGCCAGTATCGATGACATTCTCAAGCGCGGCAAACTGCCCATTCTGGTGGGTGGATCCGGCTTTTACCTCAAGGCCTTGCGGAGCGGTATGCCTGATGCGCTGCCGGTGGATGCCGCCTTGCGTCTGGAAATCCAGAGTATGAGTCATGAAGAGCGTCTGGCCGAATTGATGCGTCTGCGACCGGGTCTAGTGTGCACAAATTCGGCCCGCCTTGCAGCTGGAGGAGGGGTGTTTCACCCCAATGACCAGTATCGTGTGCAACGCCATCTGGAACTAGCGCGGGCCAGGATCAAACATTCCCGGCCCATGCAAAAAGCTGACAGCGATCGTAGCTGGACACCGATTAGAATCGAGGGCTGGTGGATCGACATGCCGCGGCCAGACTATTGGGCCGGCCTGGAAGCCCGTATTGAAGCCATGCTGCAGGCCGGTTTGCAAACCGAGGTTATGAGTGTCTACCAGCGTTTTGGTGATTGTCATGCTCTAAGCGCGCTGGGTTGTCTCGATATAGTCTTGCAAAGCCGGACCGGCCGCATCAGCCGGGCAGAGCTTGCCCGGCGCCTGTTTGTACTGCATCGTCAATATGGCAAACGCCAGCGAACCTGGTTTCGCAAGGAAACCTGCTTGCAAGCAATTGAGGCCCGCCAGTTTGATGATTCTGTTCAGGGTTTTCTAAACAAGCGTTATCCGGCCTGGACGGTCTGATAATTACGAAAAGGGGATTGACACAAGCCAGGAAGGTCTTTGTCTGTCCCTTTATCCCAAATTTTGGAATAGTCGTCTATGGCAACCGGCAAGAACAATATCCAGGACATGGTCCTTAACAGCGCTCGCAAGAGGAAAATGGATATTACCGTGTACCTGACCAACGGTGTGCCGCTGAAAGGCAAGGTAAACAGTTTCGACAATTTTACCGTGATTATAGAAAACGAGGGCAAGCAAAGCCTGGTGTACAAGCACGCCATCTCTACAATCGTACTGTCTGAAATGCTGCCCCTGGATGAACTGGAAAAACAATCCGAGGAATGATCAAAAGATTTAGCCGTTCCTTTTTCTGGGCTCTGGTACTTGCATTTGGCATGCTCTGGTTGTACCTGGGTATGGTGCAAGCCGGGCCGCGGGAAGCTGTGCTGGTCGAGAATCCGGTCAACCCAGGTTCTGTCGAAATCATCGAACCGGGCCGCATGAGCTTTATTGCCGGTCGGATCATGCCGGACCAGATCAAGCTACACCGGGTTTTTCTGGGTCCCCGGGTTCTACAGTTTCGGTTTGTGGAAGACCTGGATCAAAGCGAGTTTTTGGGTCTGGATGAGAGCTTTGCAATCCAGCTGGATCTGCGGGTGATCTACAAACTTCGAGCCGCGCAATTGGCGGTCTTATTTCAGGAACTGGAAGAGCCTGATTTCGCGTATCTGGACAAGCATTTGCAATTTCGATTGCAACTGGCTTTACGCAAACAAATTCAGACTTTATATCAGCGACAAGCCGACCTGCCGCAGCTCGAATCCCGATTGCAGGAATGGCTCGCTTCGGGCGGCGCAACGGAGTCCTTTCAATCAGAATTACAGGCCAGCGGGGTCGATATTGAACGTTTGATTGCGCTGCGTATCTATGTGCCGGAATTGAATCGCTACCAGGCAATGCTGAACCTTGGCGAGCGGGCTTTGCTCGAATTAAAATTAAATCATATCCGACAGATGCAACAGGCGCGTACAGACGCGGCAATCGCCAAAATCCATGATCGATCCTGGCTGGCCCGTATGGATGCAGTGGGCAAGATGCTGCGCCGCTATCCCCACCTGAGAGAGTACCTGGCAATGGACCAGATCGGTGATCAAGTGCGCGTAATGATTGTGCCCCAGGACAAGTGGGCCAGCCCGGCATCCATGGAACGACTGCAAGCCGAGGTGAATTCAGCTTTGGGATCATCCGGACAGCACGACAGGACGGTAACGGCAGGGCCTGGCAACGCTGGCCCTCCGATTGCCAGGCCACCGGAAAATGCGGTCGCCAACGCGGCCAATCGCGCAGATGCGAATGGCCAGTTTCGCGATCTGACCCCGCCCTGACCGCGCTCAGACTGGCTGCCTGATCCGTAAACTGCCATCAACACTGCGCTGCGCGACAGTCAGCACCCCGGTTTGAGACGCTACGATCGCTTTCAACTACCTGCGCGTTTGCTCTGGCGGTCCCCGGGTACAGTGCTATCCGGGCCCGATTTATTCAAGGCCCGGCGGACAGTTTCGCTTTACAAGAAAGAAAACTCGCAAACTGTGATTGCAATGCCTTCAACTGCCAAAAAAGCTCCTGTAGTAGTACTCATTATGGCCGGCGGCAAGGGGGAGCGCTTCTGGCCGCGCTCCCGCAATTCCTGGCCCAAGCAACTCCAAAAGGTCTATTCCAATCAGACTTTGCTGGACGAGACAATCGATCGGGCGCTGCGGCTGACCAAACTAGAGCATATTTACATCGGTTGTAATGCCGAACTGAAAAAAGCAATCCTGAAGAGCCATCAGAGAATACGACCGCAGCAATTTATTGTGGAGCCGCAAGGCCGTAACACCGCTCCGATTATTGCTCTGGCGGCGCTCCATTTTGAAAAAAAATACACAGACTGCATCCAGGTTATCCTGAGCGCTGATCATTACATCGCCCCCTTACAGGAATTTCAACAGAGCCTTGCCAGGGCAATCAAGCTGGCTTCCGGAGGTCGCCTGGTTACCCTGGGGGTGCGACCGTCAAGACCGGAAACCGGATACGGCTATATCCAGAAGGGCCGGGCGCTAAGCGGATTTGATTTCGCTTACCACATAAAATCGTTTCGCGAAAAACCGGATCTGAAAACGGCAATGGGCTACCTGCGTAAAGCAGAGCATTACTTTTGGAACTCTGGTATCTTTATTTGGCGAACCAGTGATATTCTAAAAGAATTTGAAAAACATGCCGACGAGATTATCGCTCCGTTGCAAGCGGCCTTCCAGTCCCCTTCCAGGTTGAAAAAAGTATTCCCGGAGATTCCGGCCTTGCCGGTAGATATTGCCATCATGGAAAAAAGCAAAAACCTGGCGATGGTGCCAGCCGGATTTGTATGGGACGATGTTGGCGCCTGGACCGCCTTGCAAAGGGTTCTGCCCTGTGATCCGGATAACAATGTGATCCTCGGGACTGGCAAACCAAATCAGTTGCAGGTACTGGAAAGCAGTTCCAACACAGTGGTTAGTGCCAGGCCCCTGGTGGCCCTGCTCGGGGTGAACGATCTGGTCGTCGTGGAAGAGGACGATGTACTATTCATCAGCCAGAAGTTGTCACTGGACAAGATAAAAAAATTCATGGCGCAGATGAAAACAAATCCTGCTTTACAAAAATACTTTCGCTAGCTTTTTGGTCGTTCATGTTCATTTAACAGGTAGGTTGCATGCCATCCGGTAAAAAAAGAAAACGTCGCAAAATTCGTACTCATAAACGAAAAAAGAAGCGCAAATCAAATCGACATAAAAAGAAACTACGCTAGCTTATTCTATTCCTGATCGTCATTCAGGCCGAAAATATCCTAGGCATGGCCGGGTAATGACTGCATTATTCTGCCATGTTCAAGTGGAGCAGGTAGCTGCTGATGCGTGCGGTGTGCTGAAGCACCTGTGTTTTGTGTCGGCCGCCTGCGCAGGCGGGAACCGTAATTCTGGAAGTAGAAAAGTCGAATAAAGTCGTCCTGGTATTGTTTTTCGCCCTTGTTTTGTTGGTCTTTATGGACCGGCAAGCGCGCAAGCACTACCTTGATCTTTCTGATCAAAGCGCAACAAGCGCCAAAGCACTTGTTCAGGAGCATAACAAGGACATTCGGGAAAGTTTGACCGGGCCCGTTCAAAGTACCGCCCGGGAGCTGTTCGGGGAAGGGCGTGATATTGTTGATTCCGGCAACCGCATGATCCACGACGATCTGCGCCGCGCGCAAAACGAACCAGTAAAACTGCTGCCTGAATTCCGGGATCGTGGTCTGCAAGGCAAGGAATTGCAGCTCGCTGAGCTGGTTATTGATCCGCAACCGGACTTTTTTTTCCTGTACTTTATTCGCTTCGAACAGGGCCGCTCGCAATTAGTACAGGTCAAGCGACCAATCCAAAGCCTGGTCAAAGATCCGTCTGCTGCACTTACTGTGCAAATGATACTGGACGCATTACAGGCCGGTCCGCTCGGTGTGGAACGTCACTTGATCAATCCAATGAACAAGCGGGTGCGTATCACTTCGATCCGGTCGCAGGGGGGACTGTTACGGATCCAGACCGATGCATCAATTCACTCGCAAGGCAAACAGGTCATTCAGGATCGGCTGGACCAGCTTACATTTACTCTCACCCAGTTTTCTCAATGGCATGCTATACAGCTAAGCATTGATAATCCGGCTGTAGATCAGCAAGGCTCATTGGTCAGCGGACAAATGTTGCAACGCAACCAGCGACGCGTAATCAAATACAATGATCCAAAGCGCCCCGGGGCGAACTGATTGCAGCTGTAGACGGGATAATCCTTCTGATCTGGACGCAACCAATCACACCGGAATGACCGTGCAGGAGTATGATCGCTTATGATCAAGACTCCGAAGAGCACACCTTTACATTGCCGGCCAAACGTCCCAATGCACCGCCTGATTGCCCATCAGACACAACCTGTTAAACAAAACCGGCGAAGGGTCCCTTGCAGCCGCACCGGCCCGGCCGATTTTGCACGGAACTCCATACAAAAAGCCTGCGAGTGCTGGACCGGCAAAGCCAGGCTTCGCGACCGGGTGAAGGACTGGAACTTCAATTGCGCTGATTAGACCAGCAAAATCGCCAACTGCTCCGATGCGGCCGGCTGCCGCTGTGATCACGGCGGCCTGGCGGCAAGGTTAATAAAAAATCCTTGTAGTAGAAAGGAGGTTAAGCAGGATCATCATATCCACCGAACCAAGGCCAGGAAACAGGCAATCTGGAAGACATACATGAAATTTAGACTACAGCTTGAATACCCCGAAATCCCTCAATCGGAAGTGTCCCTGAATCACTTACTGGTTCAATTGGAAACTCCACCTGTCTCTGGCTCGCCGGATCGCCGGCCGTTAATTGTGGGTCTGGCCATCGACAAGAGTAAATCAATGTATGGATCAAAAATGGAAGCCACTATTGAAGCTGCTTCTGCCCTGGTGAACTGGTTAACTCGTCATGATCAACTGACCATCGTCGCCTATGACAGTCAGGTCGAGATGGTGCAACCCTTAACACCCCTGAATGACAAGTTTTCCGTGATTCAAAAGTTGCAAAATATCCGGGTTGGTACATCCACCAATTTAAGTGGCGGATGGTTGCAGGCGCTGCGAGCAGTCGATTCGGCTCAGCACGAAAATGCCTTCAAGCGCGTGATACTGCTCACGGACGGTATGGCCAATACAGGCGTTGTCTCCACGCCGGAACTGGTTGAAATCGCTCAAAGCCACTATGATCGCAAGATCAGCACGACTACAATCGGTTTTGGTCGCGATTTCTCGGAATCACTTTTGCGCGAGATATCCCAGGCTGGTGGGGGCAATTTTTATTTCATAGACGGCCCGGAACAGGCCCATGAGGTCTTTTTTAAGGAATTCGGCGATATTGCAGCCCTGTATGGTCAGGGATTGGAGATCCGTCTGCAATCTTCACCGGGGGTTTCTATAAAGGAATTGATCAATGATGTGCCCCATAGTCTGGATGATGATGGCAACTTGATTTTGCGTCCGGGTGATTTACGCTCTGATGATTTGCGCAATATCGTGATCATGCTTGAAATCGACGGGGCAGTGGCTTCCCAAACCCAGGGTCCGCTGGTCAGCGCGGAGTGTTCCTTCTACAATATGCTGGAGGGATCCCGCATGGATCGCTTTGAGGGCGATGTCATTGCCGAATTCAAGGCCCGACCGGGCTCGCAATTTAACAAGCATGTTCATCTAGAAACGCTGTTGGCGGCCAGCAGTCGTTCGATGTTTGAGGCCTCGCGAATTGCCGGCGAGCGGGATCTTTCGGCCGCACGGGATGTTCTGATGCAAATGATCAGCCGTCTGAAACAATCGGAAGAGCTGGAACCGCGCGTTTTAGGCCAGATGATTCGGCGTTTGGAGGACCTGGAACACAATCTGGAAGAAAACCTGAATCTGACGCGCAAGCAGATGATGGCTGGCTCGGTGCAGCGTTCGATCGCGATCGACGAATTTGCCGGAGCGCGGCCCGGTCATGACAAAATTCATCAGGTTGTCCTGAGCGGTCAACTGGATCTTTATCGTTGTCCGGAGCTGAAGACGGATATTCGGGCCCGGATTGAGCAGGGGTATCGCTACGTGGTCTTTGATTTGACCGATTTGAGCTATATCGACTCCTCCGGGATCGGCACGCTGATTCAAATTTCCAACTGGATGCAAAAGCGGGGCGGCATGATGGTGCTGGCCAATACCCAGGGGAGTGTGGATAAGGTCTTTCAAATCAGCAAGCTGGACAACTTTTTCACCTTCAAGGAATCCATCACTGATGCTCAGTCATACCTCCAGGATATTATTGCGCAGAATGCCGACTGAGCCGGATTCTCGTCTGAACGGGATTGTCCGCATTGACCTGAACGGGCTGTTTTTGGGATCATTCGAGCTAGATCAGAGCGTCAAAGCGGCCGATATTCTATAAAGTCTCCCAACCAGGCTGCTTTTTTTGCGTCAAAGTATGGCCAGGAAGGTTGTTAGTACTGGTATTACAAGATAGACTATGCTTTGGACGGTCCCAATCAAAACTGCGCGGCAGGCGATCATCGCGCTCTTATTGCTCGTGCTCACCCCGCTGGCCCTGTCACGTCTGGAGGCGCAGGCCTATGTGCCCCCCGGTTATGGCTCCGGATCTGGCACCAGTAGCAGTTTTGGTCTGGATATGGCCCTGCAGGAGTATGGGGACGATATCTATATCACCCTGACACCGCTCTTTGAGCTACCGGTTGGCGGTTTTAAGATCGGGCTGCAAATACCGGTCGATGTACTGGTCTACGATGAAGATGGCTCCACCGGCCAGGACCCTCCGGCCTTGCGCGAGGGCCAGTACGATAATCTGGATGATATGGCGCGCTTTGTCATTTATATCAAGTATGGCGAGCACCTCTACTTTGACCCTGACGATGCCTTTAACTGGTCCATGTATTACGGTAAAATCACGGATGGCTATATGGGTCACAAAACCCTGATTTACCGCTATGTGAATAATTATAACGAGGATGTCTTTCGCGCCGGTCTGATGGCGGACATTAATAATAACTGGGGTGGCATTGAACATTTTTCCTCTGACGTGTATCGCAAAGAGGTGATTGGCTGGCGGGGCTATATCCGGCCCTGGGGAGTGATTACCGGTATGCGTAACCTCTTCTTTGCGCAGGGCGATCTGCCCGGACTGCATCAGGTGGCTCTGAGCCATTATGAACGGGATTTTATCGCCCAAAGCGGTGTTTTTTATCAGGAAAAAATACCCGACCAGGGCACCAGGGGCCGGGTGGGGCAACATTTTCTGCCGCGCTTTCGTGATGTGCTCAAAAAAGAGCGGAATACCCAATTCCGCGAGGTTAGCGATCCGGTCACCGGTGAAACGCATATTGAGGCCGTGCCGGTGGACACTCGCAGCGATGAACAAAAAATCCTGGAAAATCAAAAGGAAGCCGATGATGACTCGGGCAGTATCTGGGAGCATGGCTTTTGGAACCGTTTCGCAATCGGTTATAGTGTTGTCGAGGACCGGGATGCGCCGTTGAGTCTCGAGTATGACGGTTCCGGCAACCTGGTGATTGATCCGGATACCCTGGTGCCGCGCGGTCTGGACGATGAAACTGTCACCTTCACCGGCTACGATGCCGAATTCCGGCTGTCCCCGTTTCGCTGGCTGGATTTTACACCCTATGCGGACATAAACCGTATCGAGGAAATCGACGGCGCTGAGGGGACTCACGTCGGTATTGACTTTTTGTTTAAGTTGAGCGGCGCCTTCAAGGTAACTGTGCGTCCGGAATACCGGGAATATACTTCCAACTACATCCCGGTTTATTTTGATTCCTATCACGCGATTGAACGCACTGTCTATAATCCGGGCGGAGACGGGGACAGTACAACCGGTTCGGGCAGTAACAGTGTTACCAAACTAGCCTATCTAAAATCCCTGCCGGCCGATGAAGGTATTACCAAGGGGTATTTTGCCCAAATTATTTTCGAGTGGGTAGAGACAATTGTGCTCGAAACGACCTATGAAGACTACGATGGTGCTAACAACTCTGTAATTTTTACCGGATTGTATATCCCGGCTGTTGCGAACCTGTATTTCAATGGCTATTACACGAAAAAGAATTTTGATCAAGTCAAGGAATCTTTTGAATATGATGACCGTAGCCTGGTCAGCGCCGAATTGGGTTATGAGCTTTTTGGCGGTATTACCTTGAGTGTTGCCTTTCGGCGTACCTGGGAATACAATGATCAATCCGCGGCGTACGAGCCGGTCGATGAGACCTCGTATAATGTCGGCTACAGTTCCATTTTTTAGCGGGCCGGCCAAAAGATGCGCAATTGTGTGATGAAAATGCCGCCGGTATTGATAGCTGAAGCCGGTCTGGAACACTGGATTCTGGCCCGATTAAAGTCCCGTTTAAAGGCATCGAATATCTGCATTGCTGTGCTCTAACAGCCAATCCGGACTAGTGCGTACCGCTGGTCAGCTTTGAACCTGTTACATACTGGCCGAAATGCTAAAGTGGACTTCTGGTCTGATGACCAGGCGCTGCGAAAACTACCAAAGGTTTCACCAGTGCCATAATAGAGTACATTGACTAACAATCTGATAAGAAGTCGTCCCCCAACCATCCATGGTATTTGGGACCCGGAACGCAAATGAAAGGCAAAGCTTCCAAATTGCTCATACCTGGCTCAATTGCGATAGAAATGTCATCGGTGGTAACACGCCCTGTGTTGCCAGAGGTTGTTTGGGGACAGCCTCTAAAGTAAATTGCTTATATCAATCCAGGGTGCAATCAATAGCCAGGCGTAATCCAAAGGTCGAAATAAACGGATCGCCGCATCAGATTTGCCTGCCTTACTTGTCGATACTAGGCAGGTATGGCCACAACTTCACGCACAGCCCGGCACGAGCGCCAGACCAGCGAAACCAGCATTCAAATGGATCTGAATCTGGACGGCCGTGGCTCGGCTCGGCTGGATACCGAGATCCCGTTTTTCGAGCATATGCTGGGGCATATTTGCAAGCAATCCATGTTTGACATGGAACTGGATTTGCGCGGCGATCTGGCGATCGACGGCCATCATTCTGTTGAAGATACTGCCATTGTATTTGGCAAACTGTTAGCCCAGGCATTGGGAGAGAAGCGTGGTATTCGGCGTTACGGCCATTTTATGCTGCCAATGGACGAGGTGCTGGTCAGTGTGGCGATCGATCTGAGCGGCCGCTATCATTTTCAATACACCGGGCCGGACAGCATTAACACGGGCAAATTTGGAGTGTATGATGCGGAACTAAGTCTGGAATTTCTGCGCAAGTTTGCGATGTATGCCGCGATAAATCTGCATATTATTGTGCACTATGGTGAAAACAGGCATCATATCCATGAGGGGATTTTCAAGGCCCTTGGCAAAAGCCTGCGGATGGCTGTCAGTCTGGATCCGGCCCTGGGCGATAGCATTTTGTCGACAAAGGGTGTCCTGGAATAAATTTGGCCTGTGGCCGCTAACATCGGAGTTGTAGATTATGGGATGGGTAATATCCATTCCATATTGAAAGCTTTACGGCTTTACAGTCCACAAGTCAGCTTCAGCGGCGATCCTGATTTTTTAAGCCGCTGTGATGCGCTGGTGTTGCCTGGCGATGGTGCCTTTGGCGCCGCCAGGCAAGGTCTGCGCACAAACGGACTGGATCAAATGCTTTTGTCGGCTCAGACCACAGGTAAGGCTGTGTTGGGTATCTGCATCGGTTTTCAGGTGTTATTTCAGGATTCCAACGAAGATGGTCTGCATCAAGGGCTGGCGTATCTGGAAGGATCCGTGCGCCGTTTTACATTCGATGATCCGGCGGTTCGTGTGCCCCATATGGGCTGGAATCAACTGAGCCTGGGGCCGGCTGTTGACCGCAATGGTCTGGAGAGTCGTTGGCGATGGCTCGAGCCCTTGCTCGCTAATCAATACATGTATTTTATACATTCCTTTCGGGTCGCGGACGGCAATCCACAGCAGACGTTGGCCGTTTGTAATTATGCCGGTGATACGTTTAGCGCCGTCGCTGTGCGCGAGAATACACTGGCCTTACAATTTCATCCCGAAAAGTCGGCCCGCGCCGGGCTGGCCATACTGGAACGCTGGGCCGGGCAGCTGTAAAGAAAATACGATGAATCACAGGCAGCTATGAGCAGTTTTCAATTTATCCCGGCTATAGACCTCCTGGATGGTCAGGTAGTCCGTCTGTATAAGGGCCGTTATGATGATGTCAGCCATTACGGCACCGACCCCGCTGATCAATTGCAGCGGTTTATTGATTTGGGTGCGCAATTGATTCATCTGGTTGATTTGAACGCTGCCCGCAACGGTGATCGCAGCGCCAACCGAAACGTACTGCAGCAATTGCGAGCAAAAAGCAGCGCAGTCCAGCTGGAGTTGGGCGGCGGCATCAGGAGTCTGGATACTCTGCGAGAATATATGGAGCAGGGGATTGATCGCGGCATCATCGGCACTGCTGCAGTCAAGGATCCCGGCTTTGTTGCGGCAGCATTGCAGGCCTACGGACCCGAACGGGTGATCATCGGGGTGGACGCGCTGGACGACACTGTGCGTGTTTCCGGCTGGGAAGAGAATAGTTCTCTTTGCGTCCATGATTATCTGCAACGGCTGTTGTCTCAGGGTGTCAGGGAAGTTATTTATACAGACATTGCTCGCGACGGTGCGCTCAGCGGCCCTGCTACAGAAAGGTTGCAACAAATTCTGTCCCAATTTGAGCTGCGCTTAATCGCATCGGCCGGAATTGCCAGCATGGCTGATTTGGAAGAACTGCGTCCCTTAGCTGCGTCTGGCCTGTGCGGTGTTATTTCGGGCAAGGCGATCTATGAGGGCCGCATAGATGTCGCTGCGGCCATTGAGCTCTGTCGCAGTTTTTAGAATCGGCGGCAGACAATATCGCCTCTGATCCGGATTTGTCCCTGGACAGATCCGGATTTACAAAAAGGCAAATGGAAAAAATATTTCGGACCGGAATGCGTTGGAACAAACGGCAAACGCCGCCAGTCGCCCGGCACTCATGCCAGATGCGTTCGTTGAGGTGCCTGCCTCTGGCTCGCAGGGATCTGCATCGATCAATTGGCGGCAATGTTCAACTGTCTGGCGGTCCAGGAATTCAAAGTCTGTACGGCCCTGCTTTTAACTCTGCAGATCAGATTGTCAATATTTTTTGCAGCAAAAAAAACTGGTGGATAGTATAGATAATGTTGTGCAGGCTGGCCGGATGAATCTGGAAGGCAAGCCTTGCATAGCGCGTTTGAAGATTTTCGGGCAAGGGCGATTGCGCTTTCGTCGGAGCATACAACTGCTCGCAACCTTCCTGATGCTCAGTTTGACAACCGGTTGTTTCAATATCCTGCATTTTATTTCCATTAACAAAGACGGGAATCTGGATATACAATGGCGCCTGACCATGTCGGCTGCTATGCAGCAAAAAAGCTCCCAATCCCCATCCGGCGAATCTCTGCAGGATAAATTCAAACAGGCTGAGGACAAAATTACTGATCAGCTCAAGGGCAAAATTCGCGACTTTAGCATGTCGGAAATCAAGTCCGAGCACCAGGCCGGGATCAGCATGGCGCTCAGCACAACCGAAAGCATTCGTCTGGAAAATCAGGATGGAATGCCGCTGATTCCCTGGCTGGATCGTAAAGGTAATAAACTGGTGTTTTTCTTTCGCCCTGATAACAAGCAGGACTCCCTGTTAAAGGTCCCCCGGACGACTAAAAAAGCGCAGGAACCGGAGCCCGCCACCGAGAACAGGAACGCTGTTGAACAGCCAGACAGCAAGGAGGAGCAGGGGAATCCAAATGATCAAATGATGGAGCTGGTCAAGGCCATTCTTTCCTCGGCGCGCTATCAAATTGTGCTGTCGGATTCGGTTCCGGTGAAATCAGTCTATTTGCAAACGCTCAGTGATCAAAAACGCGTCGATGTGACTGTGCTGCGTCTCGGCAGTCAGCATATCATCGATTTTCCCTTTATGAGCT
This sequence comes from Leptospiraceae bacterium, assembly GCA_020441005.1. GTDB lineage: Bacteria > Spirochaetota > Leptospiria > Leptospirales > Leptonemataceae > JAGRNA01. The sequence goes on along the minus strand of JAGRNA010000127.1, from coordinate 2,878 downwards.
ACCTGATGGCCGATGATCAGGGCTTTGATTTGGTGGTAGAACTGCGCTGATCCCGGACAGGGGGCCGGCATAACAGTGCCTGATGGTTTATCCCAACTCCAAATCCAGTTTTTCCAGTCGGGCCAGCAATTCCTGCCGCTCTGCGTTCCATTCCTTTTCGTAATCCATCATAATGGCGCGCGCCGGCCATTTATCGAGCAGCTCGCGCATTGCCTGGTTTTGACGAAAGAGCTCTACTACTACCGATTTCTTGATGCGTTTGCCTTCCATTTTCTCGATCATTCTCAGCTTGCAACAGTACCAAATAGATGCAATCAGTTGTCAAGATTTTCAAAAGGTCGTAGTTCCGTTCTCGATTTCATCGTTAGCCCGCTGGATGGGTTGCTGCTGGTCTGCTCGCCCTGTTTGTTGGACTGCAGCTCTGCAAGCAGTTTCTTGAGCAGATCGGGCCGCTCGCTACCGGCCACGTCGATCTCATATCCGGCTTGCAGAATCATGCCAATGGTATCATCACTGCTTTGACCCCTGGCATTCAGATAGCCCGACATAAACAGGGAATTGCTGATGGCGAGGGCCTCTGGCTGACGATCACCCAAGTACAATTCACGACCGGCAGCCATGCGGATTTCGGCGGACGGGTTGGTCAGCCGAAAGAGGGCCAGAATTCTCAGGCAGCGCTCGGCATCCAGGGTGCCTGGATTTTGAATCGCGTGGCCCTCTACAGGGATAAAAAAGTTCACCGGAATGGAAGGAACATTCATTTGCCGCAGGGTCAGGGCCATATCCACCAGTTCGGCATCACTCTCGCCCAGTCCGGCAATAATACCGCTGCACAGGGAAACACCGGCTGATTGCATGGTTCGCAGGGTTTGCAAACGGTCCTGGTATTCATGGGTAGAGCAGATTTTGTCATAGTGGCTTTCGGCCGTATTCAGGTTGTGATTATAGCGATCCAGGCCGGCGTTTTGCAGGACGGCGGCCATTGACGGATCACGCACAAGTCCAGCGCTCAGGCAGACCTGAATGGGCATTTCCGATTTAATCTGACGTATGATTTTAGCGAAGCGCTCGGTGCTTTTGGCATTCAGCCCCGTTCCCGATGTGGCCATGCAGTAGCGCCAGGCACCGCTTTGCCATGCTTGTCGGGCTTCCGCCAGGATTTCAGCGTCCGTTTTATCCGCGTAGGCTGCAATTTCCACCTGGCGGCCCTTGCGCTGGGCGCAATAGCCGCAATCTTCCTTGCAATGACCGTTGCGCACATTGTTCAGAATATGGATTCGAACCTGGTTCTGGAAGTATTTGCGCCGCAAAGAGCCCGCTGATTGCAGAATATCAGCCAAGGCAGTGCGTTCGGGATCCAGTATGGCCGCCAGCGTTGCCGCGGTCGGTAAAATCGATTCCTGAGACAAATCGGCTAAAAAATCAGTTGCAGATTCACTTATAGGGGCCATTCTACGACCACTTCAGTCCTGCTGGTCTCCTGGGCAATCAAAACAGGACCTGAATCGGGCTGGAGATTAAATTCAGCGCTCATATTCAGAAAAAAAAAATACGAAAGCAAAGGTTCAGGCCCAAAAAACCGATAAAAAGAAAGAACTCAGGTAGAGTACGTCCTGTCAGGGCGGCCTGTCTGAAGGAGCCAAAAAAAATGAAACTGAAATGGATACTAATAAGCGGTATGCTGGTCAGCGGATTGCCTTTGTTTGCACAGGACAACACTGGTGGCAACAACACCACGACAACGCAAACAGGCACCGGTCGGCAGCTGGCCGTGGAAACAATTGAAGACTTTGAAGAGTCCGAGGACTGGGTGGCCAGGGCAACTTGCCCCCTCGGCGAAACCAGGACTTTGAAGCTGGTGCAACGCGGGGAGATTCGGGCTGCGGACGACGAGAATGCCAGACCGGACTACAATGAGGCGGCCTCGGTTACAACCGATGCGAAAAACCCCAATCATATTCTGGGCGTGAAAACCTATTTCCAGGATCGCGGTTTTGATCGCGTCGAGGTCAGCCCGCCCCAGGAGTTTGTGATCAAGGGCAAGGCCCGCCAGTTTTCGGTCTGGGTTTTGGGACGCAAGTTTCGGCATACCCTGTATATCAAGCTGCGCGATTACCGCGGCAAGATTCACAAGCTGCGCGTCGGTCGCCTGGATTTCTTTGGCTGGCGCCGATTGACAATTACCGTGCCAGGCTGGATTCCGCAGAGCAACCGCTACAGTTTGCTCGACAAAAACCTGCATTTTGTCAGCTTGTTCGTAGTTAGCGATCATCACGAAGTGGGCGGCGATTTTTATTTCTACGTCGATATTCTGAAAGCCATGATTGATCGCACAGAGCAGCAGTATCCGGGATCCGAGATCAAGGATAACTGGTAGATCGCGAGGTACTAGTACGATGCATATAATGAACTTCAATTTAAAACGTTTTCAACCGGCTGGCACGGTCATCGGGGCGCTGGCCTGCGGGGCGCTGCTTTCTGCAGCCTGGATGCAGTTCGCCAGTGCCGAAGTAAATACGGCCATTGGCAATGACGTGTCCGCCAATGAGTTGCGGGCCATCACTGTGGAAAGCTGGGACTATGATCGCTCCACGGGCGGCTACGGCTGGGAAGTGGTCACAGACAAGGACAATCCGCTGAAAGAATCGGCTCCGTACAAACCGCTGGATTTTAGCGATCAGGCAGAACGCGAAGCCAAGCTGATCCCCGGCACGCCAACCGACATCAAGGACAATATTAATTTTAAGGATGCCCGCGTGCAGGGTGCCCGTTTTGTCTTTACCTTTCCCGGGTACAATGTTGTGACGATCCGGCCCCCCTGGGTGGATCACTACAAAATCGAAAGACCGCGTCCCTATCTGTATGACATAGCCAATAC
>JAGRNA010000126.1 GCA_020441005.1 Leptospiraceae bacterium | reverse complement strand
GTATTCAGCGGCTTAAACTGGTGGGCGATACAGAACTCGAAACTGTGACCTCTTGCATGTCAAGCAAGCGCTCTAACCAACTGAGCTAAGCCCCCTGTAAAGTCCGTAGGCAGGATTTGCCGAATTCATGCCTTGTCAAGTGAATTGTGTTGACCCCAGGCGGAGCCAAAGCACAGGGTGCTGTGGGCTCACCAGAAATTGAAATCTATCAAAGCCAGGAACCCGGTCAGCATTTGCCCTTACACAGTCATGATTTGCTGTTTTGGCCTTTGTTTGCCGCACTGCCGGCCCAGGGACCGGCCGGCCGGCATTTCAGCAGTTCCTCCCGTTCTCTAGACGCGCAAGCGCCGGTGCAGTCCGCTGTGGATCAGTTTCAGGAATCTGCGCTGAGCGCTCTAGGGGCCCGTTCGGATCTTTCTTTGGAACGGCGTCAGTGGCTCGAGCAGTGTCTGGAAACAGCAATCCACGAGGGCTTTCGCGGCGGTTTCACCCAGAGCTGGTATTTGCCGTCGCTGGATTCCGCACAGCCGTCACTGCTTTTAGGCGGATTGGGTTTTTCTTTCCAGCTGGAGGGCTACCGCTTGCAGCAGGCCGGCAGCGATGCCCTGCGGACGCTTAAGGGTCAGTATCAGCGCCTGATTGTGATTCTGCCGCAGCATACACGCCTGAGCCTGTACACCCGATCCCTGGCTTTTGTTTCGGCGGTCTACAATTGGCAGTATACAAGCGCCGAGGCATTGAAAACCGCAACCCATGCCAGCGCGCTTGTTTTGTCGGATTGCAGTAGTGCTCCGCTGCTGAGTGCAGGGCAGCTGCGGCAGCTGCAGCTGGTGGCCGCCGCACGTAGCCGGGCCCGCGATCTGATTAATACCCCGCCTAATTTGAAACACACCCGTCTTTTGGCGGACCGGGCCCGTGAACTGGCCGGCCTTGGTCTCAAGGTCCAGATTGAAGAAGACCTCAACTGGATTGCGGCCAATATGCCGGCCTTTTATTCCGTGGCCCGCGGCTCGGTCGAGTCGGACCCGCCGCGCTGGATTCAGCTGGAATACCAGCCGCCGACTGCAGAACAGGTGCAGATGCGGATTGCGTTGATTGGCAAGAGCGTGATTTTCGATACCGGCGGCTATCAAATCAAATCTGACAAGGGAATGCTGACCATGAAGGCCGATATGGCTGGTGGCGCTGGAACGCTGGCTGTGATGGAAGCGGTGGCCAAATTGCAGCCCAAACATCTGGCGCTGCGCGCTTATCTGGCGGCGACACCCAATTTAATCAGCAGCACAGCCTTTGTGCCGGATTCCATCATCGAGTCCAGCTGCGGCAAGCGCATCGAGATCCGGCACACCGACGCGGAAGGTCGCCTGACTTTGATCGATGCTGTGTCGCAGGCCTGTCACCATGATCCTGATCTGCTGTTGACTATGGCGACTTTGACCGGCGCTTCCCGGGCAGCGGCCGGAATGCGGGCCGCCCTGATGAGTAATGAGCAGCCGGCCGAGGCCCAATCAGGCAGCTGGCGGGAGCGCTTTGCAGATTCGGCCCGTACCGCCTGTGATCCTTTCCAGACCCTGGATGTGCTCGCCGAAGATTACGAAGCAATCCAGAGTAAACAGGACGCGGCGGATATCAAGAATACCGGCGATGGCTGGGGCCGGGGATCACAAAGTGCTGCGGCTTTTGTTTTCAGCGGTCTGGATTCCAGACGGCCGATTGTGCATCTCGATTTTGCGGGCGGCGATATGACTCGTGATGACAAGGCGACCGGTGTCACTGTGCAGGGTGTGCTGCAGTTTCTGCTCGATCTGGATCAGGAGCTGGCAGAAGGCGGATCATCCTCGTCGACCTGATCGACTTCATCAAAGCTTTCCATTTTTAGGGAATCCGATCGGATGCCGGTATCGAGATTGTAGCCCAGGTATTTTTTTTCCAGAGCACTGCGGCGTTCCCGGCCGTTCACATAGGCCAGGGCGTCCGCGATCATTTCTTCCGCGTAACGAGCGGATTCATTGACCAGTTCAATAAAGCTGGCATCCGAGACCCGATCCGGCTGAGCCGGGTATTTCCAGCTTTCTTTTTCGCGATTGGAAATCCGACGGCCGACTTTGTGCGGCGGGGGCGGAATTAATAAACTGGTCTTCAGGCGGTGAAAAGTAAGGTGATCAAGGGAGCGCAGCGCAAAGCGGATGGTGCGCGAACGGATATCGGTCAGGGCATTAAACTTTAGAAAGCCCAGAAAGGATTCGTTCAGGATATCACCCTTGCCGATGTATTCCACCTGACCAATGTAGAATTGTTCAAACTCGCGCGGAAAGACTCGCCGCAAGGCGCGCACCCACAATCCCCAAATGGCGCTGTCCAGCTGCTTCTTGCTGTCGATGTTCCGTTCTGCCGCTCCGCTGACATATTGCAAATAGTTGTACTTGCGAACACTCATGCCCCACTTGTGGTGCACTAGCCAGGAATCCAGGGCATACTCGACCCGGATATGCTTGGCTTGCGCGCGAGCGGCCTTTTTGGGATCTGCCGAGTAGTAATCGCCCGTAATGTAAAAAATAAACGGATGGGTGATGATATCTGTGGCACAATGGCTCAAGTACCCCAGTACAAAGGCCAGTTTACGCTGGTGCTGACTACCCTGACTTTCGTTTTTCAGTTCGTCCAGCATTGCCAGTACGACCTCAAAGACACGGCTATGGTGGGCCAAATTGCCCCAGAACAAAGCCTTGCGGTTGCGCAGGGAATTGGTCAAATGATAAAAGTAATACATGTCCGGCGCGACTGAGCCGAGGGCCGCATAGCTGAACAGGGCTGGATCACGCAGGGCAAACGCGATTTCACGTTTGCGTCCATCATCATGCTCCATGTGATGCAGGCTTTGCTTGAGAACTTCCAGGTGAGTCAGGCGGGCTGCCATAGTATGACCGTTTTTAGCGCGGCCCCGGGCTCAGGCAACAGCCTTTTGAAAACGATGCAGCATCTCATTGATTCGCTGATTGTGCAGGACCCAGGCGGAACGGCTGATGACCAGCACAGCGCTGGATTCCAGAATTTTTTCTACTTCCAGCAATCCATTGGCCTTAAGGGTCGCTCCGGTACTAACCAGATCCACAATGCAATCGGCCATATCCAGAATCGGGGCCAGTTCAATCGAGCCATTCAGTTTGATAATTTCGCAGCTGATGCCCTTGCGAAAAAAATAGTCCATCGCCAGATTGCTGTACTTGGTGGCTACACGCAGATGCGGACGCTGTAGTATGGCTGGACCGTCTACGGTCCGCACCGCAACGCTTAAATGGCAGTAACCGAAGGCCATTGTCATCGGCATGGTCAGATTATGATCGGCTTCCAGCAGGACATCCCGGCCGGTGATCCCGGCATCGGCCGCGCCTTGTTCCACATAAGTGGGCACATCCCGGCTGCGGACCAGCACTATGCGGATATTGCTGTCCGGATCGAAAAAGGAGAGCTCCCGCCCCTTGTCTGTCAGGGTAAAGTCAGCAATGCCGCTTTTACGAAAGAAAGCCACGCTTTCTTCTGCCAGGCGTCCGGCGGGCAATGCAATAGTAAAGGGTTTCACGATGGCACTGTTTTTCTTTTTGTGGACTAGCGGGCGGTCTGCAGCAGCATCAGAGCCACAGCCTGCTTTTGTAAATCCTTGATAGCTGGCCGCTCGGATTCCAGTTTTAAGAGTTCAGAAAGGGCCTTGTCGGCGTCGGATTTCCTTTGCAGGGCCAACAGCATGCGCATCTGGCCGTATAGACTATGCGCCTTGATGGTGTCCAGCTCCTGCGAGCGCTCACCAGCGGCTTGATAGGCCTTGAGTGCGGCTTCGTTGTCTGCGGATTCTTCGTATAAGAACGCTGCCTGCAGCCAGAAATACGCTTGCAAATACAGGGCGTCAATGTGCTCAGCCAGGAACTGGTGCCGGGTCGCGGCTTGTTTGTATTCTTTGTTTTTAGTCAGGAAATCTGTTTCCAGGAGTGCAGCCCGAATTTTGGAATTCGTATCTGTGAATTGTTTTGTATACAGAGCCAGATCATCCAGGGCCAGTCGGCTAGAGCTAAGTCCTTCGCGGGCTACATGATCGGCAAAAAGCTTTTCAAATGCCAGCATGCTTTTTTCATCCCGGCTTTCCTGCCAGGCTAACAGAATGATCACAGCGATGGCCACAGATCCGATTAAAGCCCCGCCAATCAATACCGAACGCAGATTGATCTTGATCCAGTGCAGGGTTTTCAGGATGTACAGCTCGGCCGGACTGCCGTCAAAATCCTCGAAAGGATTGGCGGCGTGATGTTCCTTAAGTGCTTCTGCTCTGGCGCGGGTTTTTTTTCGTCTGCTCATGAATCCGAATCTTTTTCCGGGATTTTAATATTTTTAAAGAAGGCACCCATACTGGTAGTTGAAGGCTCACTCGATTTCATATGCTGTTGCATAAGTTCGCGGTTTTGCTTTTGTTCCAGGGCCTTGATGGACAGGCTGATACGCTGATTGGCGACATCAATTTTTTGTAGTACGGTCTGGACCTCATCGCCTTTCTTGTAGGCTTCTTTCATCCTGTCGACTTCCTTCAGGTTGTCGGGCAGGCGGCTGATATGCACCAGGCCTTCAAAGCCGTCGCCGATATCGACGAATAGCCCAAAGTCGGTTACATTGGTAATTTTGCCGGTGATCACAGCGCCCGTCTTGCGGTTCTCGCTCAACTCTTGCCAGGGACTCTTGGTCAGCTGCTTGATGCCGCAGCCCAGCCGGCGTTCCTCGGCGTTGATATCCAGAATTTTGAAACTGACTGTGTCGCCCTTTTTGAGCATCTGGCGATCGACTTTATCGTCCCAGCCATAGTCTTTGAAATGGATCAAGCCTTCGACGTCGGGCAGGACTTCCACAAAGGCGCCGAATTTGGTTACCGAGCTGATTGTGCCTTCGCGCACATCGCCGATTTTGATCGTATGTAACAAAGTCTGCCAGGGGTCTGATTGCAACTGCTTGAGACCGAGTGAAATGCGTTTCTCCTCCAGGTCCACACCCAAAACCATCGCTTCTACAACCTGATCGGGCTCCACGTAGCGCTTGGGATGCTTTTGGCGGCGCGACCAGCTCAACTCGGAGACATGCGCCAATCCCTCCAGGCCCTCGCGCAGTTCTATAAACGCGCCGTAGTCGGTCACGGATGTAACGGTTCCCTTAACGATTGCATTTGTTTTCAGTTCGCGAGCCGCCCAGTCCCAGGGATCTTCGGTTAGTTGTTTGATGCCCAGTGATAAACGGTTGGATTCCTGGTCCATATCCAGGATCCGCACCTGTAACTTTTCGCCGTTCTGAAAGCGGTTTTTAAATGAGGCGTTCTTTTTCCAGGAGATGTCGTTTTGATGTAGCAAGCCTTCGATTCCATGCACCCGAATAAACAGGCCGAAGGAGACCCGCTTGACGACCTCGCCTTCGACAATGTCGCCCGGTTTGCATTGGGACAGCAGTTGCTGCCAGCTTTCATCATTGCGTTCTTCCAGAATTTGGCGGTGGCTGATGATGGCAGACTGGTGATGGTCACGGATTTCGAGCACCCGAAAATCAATTTCTTTGCCGAGCGCAAAGCGATTGCGGATCAAATTCTTCAAATTGGACTGCGACAGGGGCATGAACAGGTTCAATCCCTGAAATTCAATCTGGTAGCCATGGTCAATCACCCGGCCGATGGTGCCGCTCAGGCTGGCTTTGGCTTCGTAGGCTTCCTTTACATTCTGCCAGGCGATACGCTTGCGGGCCTCGCGGCGTGACAACCGGATCAATCCCTCGGCATCGCCCTGCATGACAATGACCGGAATTTCATCGCCAACCGCCGGTTTTTGATCAAACTCCTGGATGGGGCAGCGCCCGTCCTGCTTTTGACCAACATCGAATAGAATGTCACGGTCATCCATTGCAATGACGCGCGCTGTAACCAGTTCGCCTTTAACAGTAGGCTGGACCTCCTCCTGCAGGGAGTCCAGAATTTGATCCATGGATTCCAGTTCAGACTGGTCCAGATCGAAAGGGGTCGACGCACTTATACTCATAAGCAATGGGGTTAGTTTTTCTGACGAAAGTCAGCTCTTTGACTAGAATTTGATTTGTAAATGGGACAATAGAACCTGGACGACATCATTTCGGCTCATTGAAGAGGTGTCAATCAGTTTCGCCCCTGGAGCAATCTGCAGGGCACCGAAGGGGCGGGTGCGGTCTTCGGCATCCCGCTCTTCAATCTGGGCTTCCAGTTCGGCCGCGCTGATGCCTTGATCCTTGCCTTTCTCGCGCAGCTCCAGCAGGCGCCGACGCGCTCTGACCCGGGCGCTGGCATCCAGATAGAATTTCCAGGCTGTGTCGGGAAAAACAATGCTGCCTATGTCACGCCCGTCAACGATCAGGCTGGTTTCCTGAGCGAGATCGCGCAGCATTTGATTCACCTGATCCCGAAAACTGCGCTCACTGGCTATGTAACGGATCCGGGCTGTGACTGCGAGGGTGCGGATCTGCTCGCCCACATCCTGGCCGTTAATGCAATTGATCTGTTGACCCTTGTCGCCCAGCTGGACACTGCATCCCAGGTCGGCCGGAGTCAGCTGATCCAGACTGGATTGGAACAGGGTGCCAAAAGCCGTATGATCGGCCGCTTCCCCCAGCTGTCGCATGGCTGCTAGCGTTAACAAGCGGTACATGGCGCCGGAATCCGCGTGGATGCAGCCTAGCTTGCGCGCCAGTATGCCGGCCACCGAGCTTTTGCCGGAGCCAGCCGGTCCATCCAGAGCGATCACGTATTTTTCGTTCGAGTCCATGAGTCGCATCAGCTTCCAGGGCCGCACCGAACTGTCGCCCATTTTTCGGCAGCCATTCTGTGTTCCAGCCGCCTGTTTGGCCAGCGAGTGAATTTAACGATCAACGGGAGTAGTGCCCGACACTAGTCATTGATTCCAGGCTGCCAATCTGTTTCGGATAACAAAATTTCGATTGTTCATCGATGAGGGTTCATGATAAACAGTATGACAGGTTACATGCCTGTTTTTTAATGAAAACACTCAGATCAGACGGCAGGTTTGGAATGACGGATTCGATTTTTGATCAGATTTTAATTGAGCGCGAGATTGTGAACGAAAGAAGGGTCGCCTACGCGCGGATGTTTTTGGCTTCGTTCGGTGTCATCGATCTACTTTCCTTTTTTCAGCTCATCCCCTTCAACTTGAATATCCAGACTAGCTCCCTGATTCTTTCATTCTACCTGCTTCTGTATTCAGGCGTGATTTTTATCATCGTGCGCCGGAATACGTACTTTAGATATTTGAAATATTGCGTGATTGCTTTGGACTATTCCTATGTGGTGCTTTCCTTCACAAACGATCCGGCCCTGCAGTCTGAGCCGACCACGATTGTCTGGTTCGCATTTGCGGCTGTAGTTGTGTTTTTCTTAATCAATCTGGTGCGTTATTCCAGCCAGGGCACGCTGTTTGCGGGTATATTGACTTTTATCGTGTACTATGGGGTTACGTTCTATTTGAATGTGCCGTTAGAATCGATTTTTCAAATCTCGCTGCCGATTCTGATCATTGTCGCTGTTGGTTATGCGGTAATTTCATCCAATAAAAAAATAATGATAGAAGCCAATACCAAGAAAATGATGGAGCGCTATCTGCCACCGCAGCTTATCGGGGAGCTTTAAAAAAAGAAACTAGCCTGGAACCGGGGGCAAGCTGACCCGGGTGACGGTGCTTTTTTCGGATATTCGTTCCTTTACCACGATTGCAGAACGCCTCAGTGCCGGCGAGACTGTTGCAATTCTAAACAATTATTTGTCGCGCATGACGGATATTATTTTTTTCCACCAGGGAACCATCGATAAATTTATCGGCGACGCGATTATGACTTTGTTCGGCGCGCCGGTGCAGCATGCGGATGATGCGTTGCGCGCAAGCAGACAGCGATTGCAATGAATCGCGAGCTGCAATCATTCAATGAAAAAAATGCAGAACTATCCGGAAAGATTGAAATCGGCATCGGCATCCATACCGGCACAGTGATTGCCGGGAACATTGGATCAGACAAGCGGCTGGACTATACTGTGATCGGCGATAATGTCAATCTGGCTGCGCGCATAGAAGGACTGACTCGCTTTTATGGTTGTCCCATTTTGATCTCGGATGCTACCTTTCAAGAATTGCGCGACGATGCCGGGATTATCAGCAGGGAAGTGGATCGAGTAGTCGTAAAGGGCAAATCACAAACTGTCGCGATTTACGAGGTTTTATTGTTTGAAAATGAGACGGAACGTTCAGAAAAAGAGCGCCTGAAGGCTGATTTTGAGGCGGCCTTGAAGAAGTATCGCACACGTGAATTCGCGTCGGCAAAAACGTCATTTGAGTTGATTGGCGCGGATCCGCTATCGCGCTTGTATGCGCAAAGATGCGTTGCCTGCATCGCTGCTCCTCCCGATGAAGGATGGGATGGTACGCATGTTATGGAATCTAAATAAACTATTACCAGGGAGTTGCATTATAGTGTGCCTGAAGACCGCTGTGACAGTGGGCTGGGGCCAAGGCGCGTTCCGGTTGCTTACAGAAGCGCATCCAGAGCCTGGTCCAGCTATTGCTTGCGGAATAATCGGCCTTACAGGAATACCGTCGCAATTGTTCGCGTGTTCGCTATTGATTCGAGCGGGTTGGATTCTAAAAGAACCAGATTTGCCTGGCGGTCTTTTTGAACGCTGCCGAAAGATCGGTTTTATGCAGAAAAAGAGCCAGGTTATATGTCGCCGACGGGATAGTGGTAGTTTGTAAGCTAGGCCCGGTCTACCAGCAATTCCAGCTCATCGTGCAGCGCAAAGCCGGGAAGGACGTCCACAAAATTTGCATCTGTACCAGCCATAAAGAGTGCGCCGTTTTGGTCAAGCACGAGCACCCGGCCGCCGTACTGGCTAACATACACAACGCCGCTTTCGGGTCCAGTTTTGATGCCATCCGGACCCAGTTTATGAGTCGCAGGTTTGAGCGGTGCAAGTTTGACGTTGGATCAGCCCAGCTGGACCGCAGCGCTGGAAAGCCGGTGCCGACGGCGATGCTGCACCAGGGAGAGCACACCCATCCAACAGCAGACGATCAACAGGCCGCCCATTTCGCGCACTAGTTCTACCCGCTCATTGATCATCTGCGCGGTTCCAAAAACAGCCTGCGTCGAAAGCTCGGCATTGCTGCTTGCTATGTCCGGCAAAAGTAGCAGGGCCCAGATCAAACTGATGACCCCCGGCACTGCGGCAGTCCAGCGGGGCAAGCGCCCCAATAGAAAGAGCAGACAGACCAGGGCCGCAGCGCCGTAAATCAGCATCCAGACAACCGGATCGGGGTCATTATATTGCACGGCCACCGAAAAAAGGAAAGCCACTAAAAAGAAACCATTGAGACTCTGTAGCAGGATTTTCATAAGCGATTTTTGTGATTACGGGTTTGTTGTAGAGGGGTAGGAATATAAAACG
>JAGRNA010000125.1 GCA_020441005.1 Leptospiraceae bacterium | reverse complement strand
GAAAACGGATTGTACCTGATTCGGGCGAATCAATCCGGTTTATCCGCAATCTATGACCCAAAAGGACGTCTGGCGGCGGGACCCCTGCCGGAGGGCCTGCGCGGCGGTCTGGTGACGGATGTGCCGGCGAGCTTCTCCGGTTGGACGCTCTATCAGCGCTATGGATTGTTCGTTTCCGCATTGCTGGTATTGCTACTGATCGGCCTTTTTGGTTGGGGCCTCAAAGGCTTCCAGGTCCCAAATAGCAGCTGAGAGCCCCGCTCCGGGTTTCGAACCCCAAGCCAATTTTTCTTTACATATTAGACGCCCGTTGTTTTCCTTGGATAGATCGAACAAATTTGACCTGCCTGACGTCCAAGCTCTGTAAGGACTGTCTTGTTGGAACTGTTCGGGTATCATCGACAATCATATTACATTTACAGGTATAAAATGACGAAGGGTATCACCATGAATCCTAAGGCAAACTGGAAACCGTTTTGGATCGCTGTACTGACCCTGGTCAGCGCTGTATCCATGGCTGCTTGCGGACCGACCATCCCCATAAAATTCCCTACCTATCCCGATTCGACTGGCGCGCAATTGAAACGGTTACTGCAGGGAAACCGCAATTTGGGAATTGTGGCTGCGCAGCCCAACAGCAGCTTTTTGAGCCGCATCAATTACAACGATGACTGGTCCGCCACAATTGAAGCGGCAGTCAGTTCGGCCGTCACGGAACGCGGTTTTTTTACCGTTGTCGATATCGAAAATCGCAAGGATCGACTGCGCGAACTGGCTCATTCTCAAAGCGGGCTGACCCAGGAGAGCCTCAAGATTGGTCGCGAGCTGCAAATCAATAATATGTTGATCATTAGCATGACTCGTCCGCCGACTTCACAATGCACAACCAAAATGGTTGCTGATTATACCGGCTATGCCATGCAAATGGCTCTGGCCAAGGCAAATGGCGGCAGCGGTGAGCAAGCGCAGTTAAAGAAGGCCACCAAGGTCATGAACCTGACCGTATTTGTGGAAGGCAAGTTGATCAGTGTGGAAACCGGGCAGACCGTCCGCTACTCCAACAGCGAGGCGCATGAGTATTACAATAGCGCCGGGGATCAAAACTGTCCCTCGGAACTGGCCGCCTTTGATCCAGCCTTGCAAAAAGCGGCCAACAAGATAGCCGATAACCTGTCGCCCAAAGTAGTGACCCTGCCGGTGCCGTTAATGGACGATGTGGAGGGCAGTCGCGGCAATCTGGAGCGAGTCGAAAAATTCCTGGGTGATGGCAATTCCTGGGCCGAGAATAATGATTTTGAGTCGGCATCCAAATCCTGGAAACGGGCCTTGAGCGAGTCCGGCAACAGCTCAATGTCGGCCATGTGGAATTTGGCAGTCTACAACTGGTACAAAGGCGATTATCGCGAGGCCAGCCAGTACTTTGACAAGGTCAAGGGCGAGCTGGGACCCGGGGCCATGAGCAGCTCAATGATGTTTGTGATCGGTAAGTTTCGTGAACAGCAAGAAGCGAACAAGGGCCGCTAGTCCGCTTGACACCAGGTTGGCCTGCAAAAAGCTACAAATCATGAAAAGGACTGTTATAAAAAATCATATCTTTCGTTTTACCATCTACAGCCTGGCGGCTGCGCTATTTGTCGGTTGCGTTACTATCGCCGACAAGGTAATCAGCGATCCCGATATGAACGAGATGGGAGTCAAAGCTTTTGATGAGATCAAAGCCAAGACACCGATTGAATACAACGCGGCAACCAATGCCTATGTCAAATGTGTGGCTAACGCGATTATAGCCGCTTTGCCGCGCGAAGGGGACGGCTCCTATGCAACCGGCGTCAAGAGTTGGGAAATTGTGGTATTCCAGGATAATACGGCCAACGCATTCGCCCTGCCGGGCGGCAAGATCGGTGTGCACACCGGTCTGTTGAAGGTCGCAACGACCCAGGGACAACTAGCTGCCGTTCTGGGGCATGAAGTCGGGCATGTGCTGGCCAAGCATGGCAAGCAGCGCGTCGTTCAAAGTCAGGGGATTGGTATGTTTGCAGCCTATATCGGCCCCTTGCTAGGTAGTACGATTGACCTGGATAAAGAAACTGTTGATACCGCGATCGGAATGGGCGCTCAATATGGCGTTATGCTGCCTTTCAGTCGCGGTCATGAATCCGAAGCCGATACTATTGGCCAGGACCTGATGGCCCAGGCAGGCTTTGATCCCACGGAAAGCATCAAGCTGTGGCAAAACATGAGCGCGGCCGGTGGCAGTGGAACGCCGGAGTTCATGTCTACGCACCCATCTGCCTCTACTCGCATCAGCGATTTGCAAAAGGGTCTTGAGAAATCACTACCAACCTATCAACTAGCCAAATCCCAGGGCAAAAATCCGCGCTGCAATTGAGCAGCGCTTTTTCAGGATTCAGATCGGCCGCCATGATTGGCCGGTCTGCTGGCGGCATGATTGCTTTCTTTCAAAAACCGGATCAGAATGCGATGGCGGCGCGCAGCACCAGTGTGTCTGCAACGTTAACGCTGGCCCTTGCGCTTGTATTGTTGGCCGCTTGTTCGCGTCGGCCGTCCGAGACGGACTGCCGGGTCTCATTGGCCAATTTCTTGCGTTTGCAAATGGGCAGTCATCTGACAAACGCCCGGATTAATGAACTGGTGGAAAAGGATCCGGTATCTCAAACCATGATCCAGCGCTGCATGTCAGATAAAAGCTACGAACTTGTGCAGTGTGAAATGACCGCCCAAAGCATGGCAGATCTGCAACACTGTAAATCTGACCAGGTAAAGCCGTGAGGGCCACGCGGGCGCTATGGACCACGGGCGCTTGCGTCCTGCTCCTGGCCAGTATATGGCCTTTGCGGGTCTGGTACCAGCAGCGCGAACTCGCGGATCTGCAACGCAGCCTGCCGATTGCATTGACCGCCCGGATGAGTCTGGACGAGTTAATCGGACAGCTATTTCATATTGGTATTGCCGGCCAAAAGATCACAAAAGCGGAAAAAGAAATGCTAAGCCGGTTGCGTCCCGGTGGTATCATTTTGTTCAAGCGTAATCTGAGTACGGATCGAGAGCAAATTACCGCCCTGACGCGGGGTCTGCAGCAGCAGGACCAACAAGGATTACTGCGGATTCCGCGTCTGATCAGTATTGATCAGGAAGGCGGGCGGGTGCAACGGATTCATCCCCCTCTGGCGACCGATTTTCCGGCTGCCCTGTCCATTGGCTGGAGCGGCAACGCCGAGTTTGCCCGCTTAAGCGCGCTGGTCACGGGCTTCGAAATGCGCGCGCTGGGCATTCAACTGGTTCTCGCGCCGGTCCTGGATATCAATAACAACCCCCGCAATCCGGTGATTAACACGCGCTCTTTTGGCAGCGATGCGGCCACGGTGGCCGAGTTTGGTGATGCCTATACAGCCGGCGCGCTGGAGATGCGCAGCGGGCCGGTCATCAAACACTTTCCCGGGCATGGCAATACCGATATCGACAGCCACTTGAATTTGCCCCGGATCAGTCTGGCTGCATCAGATCTGGAGCAAAATGAGTTGCTGCCTTTCAAGAGCAGCATTGCAGCGGGCGCGCCCATGGTGATGGTTGCCCATATCAGTTTTCCAGCGCTGGATACAAAATACCCGGCTAGTTTGAGTCCGATTGTGTTGCAGCGTACTCTGCGCCAGACAATCGGTTTTCAGGGCTTGATAATGACAGACGCTCTGGAAATGAAGGCTATCGCAGACCGTTTTACCGAGCAAAAAACAGCGCAGTTGGCAATTAGCGCCGGAGCGGATATTCTGCTTTTCGCCGAATTGAGTCCCCGTAAGCTGCTCGCAATTCAGTCCTTCCTGCGGCAACAGTACATCAAAGGTCAGCTGGATCTGGCTGCTCTGCGCGCCGCAGTCAGACGGCAGCTGGCATATAAATTGAAGGCCGGCTTGTGGCATGATCCAGCGCTCCTGGGACAGAGCGCAACCGACTGGCAGGATCCGCCCCTGGCTGCGTCTCTACAACGTCTGGTAGAACTGGACCCTTTTGATCCCCAGGCTGTGCTGACAAAAGCGCTGGCAGAGCAGGGTATGAAGCGATCCTCCCTGGTGCGCCGAATGTGCGCCGCTTCGATTCGATCGCTGGGCAGCGATTTTGAGCCGGTCAAACCGCAAACAGTGCAGTTTTACTATACGACGCTGGTCGGCAAGGCTGTCGGTGTCCTGGCCGGCTTACCAGCCGAGCAGATTAACGCCTCGGGTTGGCCGGGTGCCTTTAAGGCAATCCGTGGCAGAGTTACCCGGTCCCCTACAGCACCGGATGGTAATAATTCGTCTGTTATGATGATCGAGTTTGGCCCGACGGAAATTTCGCGCTGGAATCAACTGGTGCAGCAATTTGATCAACAGGATAACAAATCAGCAGCGCCGCGCCTGGTTGGTCTGTACACCGGTAATCCCTGGTTGCCCATCGCCTTACCGGCCCAGGGGGCGGTTTTGCTGAATACGAGCGATTTGCGGGAATGTCGTACCATGCTGATGCGGCGAGCCCTGCAAGACGGTGAGCAGCCGCTCATACGCCGCAGCCCGCCCGGGCTCAGGGCGGGGGAGCCGCGCGAGGACAGCTCTGCCCAGCGGGTCAAATGATTTATTTCTTTTACAATCTGGTTCTCTATACGGCCTGGCCTTTGTATCGAGTGGCGGCTCGGTTTCAGCCCCGCATCAGATTGTTTCAACAAAGCCGCTCTGAGGGTCGGGCTGCCTTGCTGCAGTGGTTTGCGGAACACCGGGCAGCTTCTGTGCCCTTGTACTGGTTGCATGGCTCCTCGGTCGGTGAACTGGATCAGGCACTGGCGCAAGCCCGCGAAATCCGGAATCATGAACAACACTGCCAGATCGTATTGACCTGCTTTAGTCTGAGCGCCCGGCCGCGTGTGATCGAGGGTATAGACCTGTTTTGTTACCTGCCGCTGGATTTCAGTCGTATTTGGAAACAACTGGTGCTCTTGCGCCAGCCGGCTGCGTTTATCACAATGACATGGGATCTCTTTCCTAATCTGATTCGGGTTTTGTCAAAGGCTGGCACCCGGGTTTTTTTGGCCAGCGCGTCCATTAGCGCCGGGAATTGGCGTTTAAGACCGTTAGGAAGCAGGCTGTTTCAGCCGGTGTATCGGCAACTAAAAGGCATCGGGGCCGTCAACGCGCAAAATTGCAGTCGCTTTAAAACACTAATGCCAGTCAAGGATCTGGTCCAAAAGACCGGTGACAGTCGTTTCGACGCAATATTTTCCAAACTGGAAGGCAGTGTGCTAGAGCCGGCGGCGAAGGCATTTTTCCAGCAATGGCAAAGGCAGTATGAACAACGACTGATTCTGGCCTCCACCTATGACAACGATGAGGAGCTACTGATACCCATCTTGAGCAATGCGAACCAGTTTCAGCCGGATTGCGGCATTTTGATTTTTGCTCATCACATTGACCAACAGCATTTGCAACGCATCGCGGATCGTCTGACGGAATATCAACAGGATTTTGGCCGGCTGTCACAACAAGGCAGCACCGGGCTGGATCCAGCCACGTCGGAACCTGCGTTGCGGGCGCTGCCTCGCTGGGTGCTGGTGGATCAGATGGGGCTTTTGGCCCAGGCATACCGTTACTGCGATTTCTGTTATGTTGGGGGCGGCTTTCAAAAAAGGGTCCATAATGTTGCTGAGGCGGCTGCATTGGCCAAACCGGTGATTACAGGGCCCAATATCGACTGGAGCGGGATTGCACTCGAGCTGGAAGCCCTTGGAAGTTTGCAACGCTGCCATACTAGCGCAGATCTCCAGCAGGCTTTATCCACCTGGTACATGGACCGGGCTGCTTGTCAATCTGCTGGAAAAAAAGCGGCGCAGTACCTGGCAAGCAGTCGGGGGGCATCCAAACGCTTTTATCAGGCCTTTTTGGATCAAGATCAGCCCTAGCGCGGGAAAGCCAGGGCTGTGCTCTGGCAGGCTGGGGCCTACGGTCCTAGTTTACAATAAACTCCAGGAAATACACGTCGGTAACCTTGCCCTCGGAGAGGATATGGTTGATCGAAGCCTTGATCTCCTCTTGCAGGTCCAGGCTATCCTGCACGCCGGCCAGTTCGCTTTTGGTTTTGCCCATTAAAATCAGATTGATGATATTACGCAGCTGCGGTGTCCGTTGCGAGATTTCAGCCGAAAGGGCGGGATTGCCGGGCTCAAAGCCCAGACTCAGCTTTAACTTGATAAAATGCGTTTCACCGCTATCGGCCGTGTTGACCCGAAAGTCTTCTGAAAAGTTAAAATTCTCTGTCGGCGGCGGCGGCTTGACGACCGCAATGGAGGCTACTTCTTTATACTGTTGCGATGCGGCATGCTTGGCTACGTAAAATGAGATGACACCCATCAAAACCACGCCAACGGCCCCCAAAGCCACATAGATCAGGATTTTTACGATTTTATTAAGCCCGGACGAGGAACTGCCTTCGTATTCCTCGCCTTCTTCTTCGCCTTCGTACTCTTCTTCTTCGTCAGCCACAAGCTAGCTCCCGCAGGTATTGATCGATCTATTGCAACAGCGGACCGGACAATTGCCTGATTCTACAGCTTCAATATCGCTGGTTTTAAAGAAAGGATTAAGTCATTTTTCAGCTAGAGGCTGTCACACGACAGCCTCTTGCAACCCGGGAGGTGTTGCCACCGGCAAAATTTCTAACGAATTTGAGCCGGGTGTGAGCAATTTGGGGGCTTTGCTTTCAAATTGCGTTCTGAGTCCCAAATACCATGGATGGTTTGGGGACGACTTCTTAGTGTAAACCGTTGTTAGAGACATCCGGATTCGGTCTGAGCTCGATTTCTCGAATTTGGAACTGCCTGTGTTCATAGTTTTCAAAAAGGTGCCGGCGAACCCCGAAGCCTGCCGGCGTTTTGTCTTGAGGCGTATTTGCATCCATTGGATGATTGGGGGCAATTACGCCCTGGTAATACGTCTTTTCGTGGGGGACTTTGCCACCCCCGCCGGGCAGATCCACAATATAGCGTGGCACTGCGTAACCTGGCAGGTGCCCGCGTAGGCCCGCAATGATCTCGGCCCCCAGATCCAGACGGGTGTGAAAATGCGCAGTGCCTGGAATTTCATCGGCCCGATGCAGATAGGCCGGCGTTACACCGGATGCAATCAGTCGCCGGGCGAGGTCGGACTGGATTGCCAGCGAGTCATTGATCCCCTTCAATAAGACACTCTGATTGAACAGCTGGACTCCAGCTTGACGCAAGCAGCGCAATGCGATGTGACTGGCTGCGGTCAATTCTTGCGGATGATTGAAATGGGTCACCAGATTTAATGGAAAAAACTGACGCAGTATGGCGCAGAGTTCTGGAGTGATCCGCATGGGTAGCACGACCGGCATACGGGTATGAATCCGGATGCTGATCAACTGCGGGATAGAAAACAAAGTGCTCAGGATTTTTTCTAACCGCGAATCGGCCAGTGCCAGCGGGTCTCCACCCGATAAAATGACTTCCTGGATTTGGGGCTGCGACCGGATGTACTGTACAATAGAATCCAGTTGGTCCGCGGCTGCTGGCGCGGGTTGAGAGACCTTGCGGCGACGCATGCAAAATCGACAATAGACGGCACAGGAATGGTGTAGATACCATAATACACGGTCCGGGTAACGGTGCGTCAAATCCGGGACTGGCATATAAAGCTCTTCAGCCAGCGGATCCGGATCGATAAATGGATCGGCCTGGATTTCCGCCTGCCTGGGCAAACCTTGCAGTAGAATCGGACAATCGACGCGCCCGGCATCGATCAGACTGGCATACCACGGGCTAATACCCATCCGCAAACCTGCCAGGCGCAAGGTCTTTTCATCCATGGGTTCATTTTGGATCAGGGGGTGATTCTTCAAATCGGGTCGTAAAGACACCAATGCGGCCACGGACGTAATCTGGTTTTGCATTTGCCACTGCCAGCGATTCCAGTCTGCCGTACTGACCGGGGCCTGGATCACACCGGGAACAGGTATCAGTGGATCGGCTGCCATACGTGTGAAAGTAAATTGATAACAGCGGTATAGTAAATATGATTTTTATCGGGCTGGAAGGGGCGGCTACTGCTGCGGTCTGTCTTGCAAGCGCAGCAAAAGCAGGACTTCGATATGGGCAGTGCGGGCAAAAAAATCAAAGGCGCAGCCCCTTTCAATACTATAGTCATTTTGATGCAAGGTTTTGAGATCCCGATTCAGGGTGGCTGGATTGCAGGACGAGTAAAGCAGCCATCGAAAGTCGCCTTGACGCAGCGCCGCCGGCATCCAGTCAGCAAGGCCGCTACGGGGCGGATTGGCGATAGCCCAGCGCAATTGATTGGAACCGGTTTGATCACAGAAATTGAGTTTGCGCTCATAAAGATTGGAATGTCGAAACTGCCATCTGCTGTTTTGTCCGCGGGTAAGACGCTTGAAATTTTGATTGGCGGCTTTCAATGCCAGGCGGGAGTCTTCATAGCCCAGGTATTCTTGCCAGAAGGGATTGAGGCTGCCCCCAATCAATCCACTGCCGCAAAAAAGCTCCAGGCATTCCGAAGGAGTTGCGTCTCCGATCGCTTGTCGCATCCAGTCAAACATAGTTTGCAACCAAAGCGGTGTCAGGAAACGATTGACCTGCCAAAAGCCGGCGGCTTCGTATTGCCAATCCAGACTGCGTGTACCTGGAAGGGAGATTGGTTCCTGGATTACAGCATTTCTGCGCGCCAGGATGGGTCCGCTTTGCAACTCACGAACTAGCAGTTTGCCATCCGGCCATTCATCATTGCGCAAAAAAGCATTCAGGCGCGGCGACAATAAAGCGCAACCCTCATCTGGCAGTGGCACAATTTCATTGGAGTGTAATCGGTAAAAACCGATTTGATGATTGTATACATGCAATTGCGTCGAATTACGATAGCCTGATTCTGCGGCCGTGTGTATTTTGAAATCGGGCTTTTGCAAGGCCGGGACCAGGTATTGCCACTCACCGAGCAAATCCAGTTTGGTTTGGACTTCTTGTGTATAGTCCATATGGCGGTAGGAGCACCCGCCGCACTCAGGAAATACGGGACAGTCAGATTCGAGGCGTTCTGGATTGGCTTGCAAGACCTTTGTGACAACACCGAACAGATGCTGTTTGCGAACCCGCGTAATGCGGATTTCAACGAACTCATCCGGCAGACTGCCATGAATGAATACCGGCTGGCCACCTGCCGTTTCATGACCGAGGCAAAATCCCTGCTGTACTTGCTTTTCAGAGTAGAGTCTGATGCGCTGGCCGACTTGCATGCCTAGTTTTGAAAAAGGCGGCTCTGACCGCTTTTTTCCATGTCAGCAGTTTCGAGCTCGACCGGACCCGGCTCCAGGGTTCCATCCTCCTTGCGACGCAAGTAGTCGACCCGTGCCTCCGCTTCATTCAGCTTCCACTGACATATCTTGCGCAATTCCATCCCGCGTTCATAGGCCTTGATAGAGTCATCCAGACTGAGTTGTCCTGATTCCAGTTTGCGGGTAATGTCTTCCAGTTCTGCCAATGCGTCTTCAAAGGAGATTTGCTGCCCGGGTTGTTTCCCGGCGTCCTTTTTTTGAGTAGCTTTCTTTGGCATCGCAGACTAGATATCTGATCGGGAATAGAGGGCAAGTCTTTCTTGAATCAGGTTTCCAAAGTGAGCACAGGTCTCTAGTTTGGCCAAATTGCCAAAGGTGCCGCCTAAAGTTCGGTCAATAAAAACGAGATCAGCGGGAAAAACCAGGTCCAGACTCTCCAGAAAGTGCCTCTGCCCTAATTCCCGGATTTGACGAATAAGACGGTTCGCATTACCGCTGCCGAAGCAGTATTCCTGATAGAAAACTTGTTCGTAGATAGTGAACCAGTCCTGGATCACCTGGACCGGAATCGGGCTTTGATCATGCTTATGGATTCCCATTTCTTTCAAGATCGATGGAATGGGCTTAGGGTCACGATCGATCAAGGCAGCTTGTAAAAGCCGGCGATAACCCCGGACCAGAAGCGGCGGAATTTTTTTGACACTGCCAAAATCATACACCACTAGCTGCCCATTCGGGCGTAATGCAAAATTACCGGGATTGGGATCGCTGTGAATTTGTTGGAAGAAAAAAATTTGATCGAGCAGAAACTCAAAGATAATAATTCCCATCGTACTCTGTTCCAGGGCAGTGAAAGAGTCCATTTCTTGCAAGCTGTGGCCCGGTTCGTAAGTGGATGCAATCACCCGGGGGCTGCACAGTTCCGGGATAATGGCGGGGATGCAGATTTGCTCCTGATTTTGAAAAAAAGAACCAAAGGCCTGCTGGTTTTTGGCTTCCTTTTGGTAATCCAGTTCTGTCAAAATCATCGTGTGGACTTCATCTAGCAATGCCTTGCTGTCTGCCTTGAAAGGCAGGGTTGTGGCTATCAGGCTAATTAGCAATCGCAGACTTTTTAAATCGCTTTGCATTGCGCGCTCAATGCCGGGATACTGGACCTTGATGACAATTTCCCGGCCATCTTTCAGTCTTGCGCGGTGAACCTGGCCGACACTGGCCGAGGCCAACGCTTCATCGCTAATATCACCGATCCAGTTCCGGTATGCGGGAATATCCTCCGCTAAAACGCCGGCCATTTCTCCAAAAGCGACTGGCGGAGCCGCACTTTGCAGGCTTTGCAAGGCCTCTGTGAGCTCCTTTGGCAAAAAAGCATCGTAAAGGGAAAGCATTTGGCCCACTTTCATAGCAGCTCCCTTGAGATTGCCAAGTGTACCCGCCAATTTGGCTGCATTGCGAGCCAGGCTGTCCAGGGACCGTTTTTCACGCCCGATTTGGGTATCAAAAAATCCGCCCAGCTTGCTGCCGGCCAGATCCATGCCGATGGAGGCAGTCAGACTGCCGATTTCCCCAAGCCTGGAGACAATACTTTTTGGAGGTGCTTTGCCGGTTTTTTCCATCCGTTTTTCTAAGCCCGTTGGGCCGCGCCTGAATACGGCTGCTCGGCTCTGATTCCCATAAATGCTATCAATTTAAGTCCAATTATTAACCTGCAGGTGCTAGTAAATATCATTATACAGACCTGCCAGTCTTTTTTTTGGTAGACGCTCAGTTTGAGAGCCTGTTCATAGAATTATGTTCAACAAACCAATCGGGAGGCAAAGTATGCGTCAATCTCTACTAACAGCTTCGGCTGTGCTTTTTAGTCTAATATTCGTTTGGAATTGCGGTCCAGATAAAGAAACCCAGGCCCTGATAGACCAATCCCACCAGACTTTTGGTGTTATACCGGAAAAAATGCCTGGAGCGGAAAACGATACTCCGGCATTAATCAGTCTGGGCGAAAAGCTGTATCATGATACCCGGTTGTCTATTAATGAAAAGCAATCCTGCAATACCTGCCACAATGTAAAAGACAATGGCAATGGTACGGACAATTTGCAGTTTTCTCCGGGGGCTCCGGATGGCACCAAGGGCGGACGAAATGCCCCTACTGTGCTGAACGCTGGTTTTCACCTGGCCCAATTTTGGGACGGTCGAGCAGCCGATTTGAAAGAACAAGCGAAAGGGCCCGTTCTGAACCCGGTTGAAATGGCTATGCCGGATGAGGCTACCGTTGTCAAGAGGCTGGCTGCGGATGCGCAATACAAGGAAGCCTTTAGCAAAGCTTTTCCAGAGGCAAGTGATGCAATCAGTTATGACAATATGGCAGCGGCCATTGCGTCATTTGAAAGAACCTTGCGCACAACGGACCGGTTTGACGAGTTCATGAATGGAAAGGGTGGGGCTCTGGATGCAAATGAGAAAGCTGGCTTGAAGACCTTTATGGAAGTTGGCTGCATTCAGTGCCATAATGGTCCCTTGTTAGGTGGCACTAGCTATCGCAAAATGGGTCAAATCAATGCCTATAAAAATACGGCAGATAAAGGGCGCTTCGATGTAACCAAAAATCCGGCCGATCTGTATTTTTTTAAGGTTCCATCGCTACGCAACGTAGCTCTGACGGGGCCTTATTTCCATGATGGCAGTGTGCCAGAACTTTCAGAAGCTGTGCGGGAAATGGCATGGTTACAATTAGGCAAGAAACTAAGCGAGCAGGAAACCGCAAATATAGTCGCATTTCTCAAGTCCCTGAACGGCCAGGGATTAAAACAATAAGTTCCTGTTGATTGCAATGAAGATGCATCGGTTTGGTAAAGAACCGATGCATTAGTCATTTGTTATGAATTGCGCGCCCAGGAGGATTCGAACCTCCGACCTTTTGATTCGTAGTCAAACACTCTATCCAGCTGAGCTATGGGCGCGTTTGGTTGGTGAGCCAGCTTTTCCAGCTCTGAACATCGGTCAAGCCGATTTATAACCGAATCAAGCCGAACCGGAGCAGTTTACGGTGTCTTTGGTCTGTCAAGCGAAGCTGTACAATAATATCTGATGCCTCTTGTGCGGCTTGACGCAGCATTTCAAGCGCTTGCCAACTTTTTTGCATGGAGTTCCGAGCAAATTCGGGGGAACCGGGGCGCTCCGGGGGCTGCTCTTGAAAAAAATCTGGCTGGCCGGCGGCACTCCAGCGCCGGATCTCCAGCCGCACCAGGTGGACGAACATCCAGCAGATTGAAGGTCCGTAGATCGAGGACAGATTGCGCATCTGCTCCCAGTCCAACGGATCGGGTTGAAAGTCCAGGCGCGTGTAACCAGGTCCATTGGGCTGATAGAGCTTGCGCAAGCCCTTGTGCTCGGGCTCGGCATCGTAGTAATCCAGATTGCATCCATAGGTGCAAAGCAAACTGGCGAAGTATTTCTTCAGGCCGCCATGCTGCTGGCAACGCATGCGCACATAGTCTGTCAATTCAAGGGGCACAAGCAAACTGCAGGTAATACGTGGTTGAGCCTGTTCTGCTACCTGCACCTGGTCGGCCGTCAGGCGCTGTATTGGCCCGGGAGCTGGATTGCAAATTGCTTTGCGACCTGCCATTCTGCGGCCGCATTTCCTGGAAGCATTGAGGTAGATCATACCAATGAAAGATCATTCAATGCCAATTTGTTGCGTCGGTTAGGAATTTTTTCTTTCTGTAGCTGTTACTCGTGCATATCTTGCTATTGTACGCGACCCATGGATTTAATCGAGAAATTAAAAGGCCGTTTACAGCAGCCTTTGCCGGGTCCGTTGGCCCACACTTGTTTAGCGCCTCCGTTGCGCCACAATCCGGCTCTCGATCAGAATCCTCCGGCTGATGCGCGCAAGGCTGCGGTGGTGCTGCTGTTGTATTGTCAGTATGAGCACTGGTTTTTACCATGTATGCTACGCCCACCCAATACTGGACCGCATAGTTCCCAGATTAGCTTGCCTGGTGGTCAAATGGAATACGGCGATTCGGACCTGCTGAATACAGCCACTAGAGAACTGGAGGAAGAATTTGGAATCAATGCAGATACAATACAAGTGCTCGGTTTGATTTCCCAGCTGTATGTGGCCCCTAGTCACTTTATTGTGTCACCCTGGGTTGCCTGGTGCGATCGTCGACCGGCATATAACCCGGATCCGGTCGAAGTTGCTGAAATCATTGAAATCCCGCTCAGTGAGTTTTTTCTATCAACTAATCTCGGAAGGCATCAGCGGCGGCTCAGAGGCGCCTGGAGGACTGTGCCCCATTTTCAGGTACAGGATCGTAAGGGGCAGAGTCATATGATTTGGGGAGCGACTGCCATGATAATCAATGAACTGGTATTTTTACTAAGGGAGTCCGGCCTGGAACTGGAAAAAAAGCATTTACAAGCTGGATTTTAAGGTTCAAACCGCCGAATAGTGAAGTATGAACAAGGTAATTCAAATCGCCGTAATTGGCCTGGCCATCGGTTTTTTGCCATTTTCCCGGCTCGCTGCCCAGGAAGCGGAAAAAGGGGTCTGTTTTCGTCCGGTGGACAAGGACCATGACCGGTGCGTAGATTTTGATACCAGTTGGTACTATGCCGTACAGCTTTCATCCGGTTGGTTATTAAATGTGCGTCCGGTGAACTCGCCGGCTATCCCGCACATCTGGAATGGTGGTCAGTATTTAATATCAGCAGAAGAATGGAAGAAAATTGAATCCGCCTTGTCATCCAAAGGATTGAGCACTGCTTGCCCGCCTCCTTCTTATCGCACAGAGCGTGATAAACTGAAAAGCAGGGCGGAGCTTTGTAAACAATAAGACTGCTTGTGGCGGCGGCCTTGGCCAGACCGTCTGGTTAGAGCGGCGCATTTATGGAAACACTCCGGCGTTCCCGGGTCCTTGTGGTCCGACGCTTGCCTCACAGACGCAAGTTCAATCACCAGCCATTCCCTCACATAGTCATGCCAGATACATGCGGCACTGAATTACAGTGAGCCGTGATGGCTCTGGTATTGTTTAAGCTGATTTCGATCTATGAGAAAGCCGATTTTAGTAGAGTCGGGGTAGAACACGGCCTTGACGGGGGCCTGTACGACCTGGTAGTGCTCCAGGATTTTTATCACTAAATTCAGACCCAGGCCGGCACCTTCCATGTGCTCATCATTTTGAGCAAATGCGCTATGATTGTCGAAATGATTCAGGTGTAATCGGTGCACAAGGCGTTCTTTTTCAATTTTACCGATCGGTACATAATTGCAAACCCAGATAGCGATGCTATGCTGATTGGATTTAAAAATGATATCAAAGAATAGATCCTTCTGGCTGGCCAGAGCGATCAGATTTGAATCCCCATGACTCTCGATCTCATACTTGAAATCCTCCAGGATGTCGGTATAATCCGCCGCCTCGATCTGCTCCTGTCCATCAGGGCTGCGGGATTGTATAAAAGCGTGTTTAAAGTTGGCCTTGCTGGCGTTAACAGCCAACTCCCGCATACAGCTATAAATATTAAAGGTTTCACTGGCCAGATTTTGTTTACTTAAAAGGAATTCTACCATACTTTTGAGAAAACTGTCAATCGAGCGATCCATTCCATAAAGTCGTACTGTAACGTCCCATTCCAGATCCATTGTGTTAATATTCCGGGTATGGTTCTGGATTTCCTTGTGCAATGCGGTCAAATCGCGCACTCGACGCAGATCTAGCATGCGGATTTCTTCAAGGAAGTTGACGCTTCTTTTGTAAAACGGGTCTCTTAAAAATTGCTTCAGATCTGTATCATAAATCCAGCGCTTTTTCTCCAGCAATTTAATGAAATCACTGCGACCAATCAGGTGGATTGTCGCTCCGAACAAGAAAACCCCTTCTCGTCCCATCATGAGTTCAAAGTACTTGATCAGTTCTTCTTCGGTTTGAAAATAATGAACAATGGTATCTGCAGCTACCTGCGCCGGTACGGAGATGGCAGTGCTGAAGCCTGCCACGCGGTGTAGATTAAATGTGCCATCCAACTGTTCCGCAATGTAATTGGCCTGATCTGCATTCAGTGAGATGGCGATCATACGAGCCAGACTGCGCCGGATTTCTTTCATTGGCGTGCCCTTTCCTCTTTATCCCGATTCCTTCTCGTGCCCGCTCACATGGTTGCTCAGACCGTGTGGCGTATAGATTAAATATTTATGGCTTGCATTCGTATTCTCTATGGCCTGGGAGGGGATATAACTGGACACATCCCGCTTGCTGAATTCTTCCAATTCGCCGGAGTCTAAAAAAACGCCGCGGCAGTTTGGGCAACGGTCAATCTCAATGCGACCCACAAATTCGCGTTCCATAATAGTATGACAGGCCGGGCAGTGCAATTTGCGCAATTCCGTGTGTGCTGGCATTGCCGAGTTGGTGGTTTGTGAATTTTGTTCGGCAGGATGTTCCGATACAGGTTGTTCTGCGCCAGTATTAATTGTACGATGGACCGGGTGAATGTCGGCGTTTTCGGTGACTTGAATCGGCCTTTGATTTTTTAACTGATACTCCCACATGGCCTGTGTCAGTTATGCTGGTTGTTCTTTTGCAAGATTTCAATTGCCAGTTGGCGCAATTCAGGGCTGACCTGGACGGGGATCATACCGTCAGCGTCCTGATCCAGGCTTTGAGCGGGTGGCCGCAAGGAAAGGCTCTGCAACGATTCGCTTTTTATTTTATCCCTGCCGATCCATTCTCCCAGTGCGCTTACCATCCGGCGTTTCAAATCGTTCAACTTGCTTTGTTCTCCGGCCCGTTTGTAGTAGCCATAAGCCAGTAATGGCAGTCGGCGGTCATACATATAATAGTCGCCAATCCGGATCAAGCCGTCCTTGTAGTCGGCTTTGGTAAATAGCTCGCGGGCCGTACGGTAATCTGCTTCGTTAAAGGCCTGGTTGCCTTTGCGAATCAACTCTGCACGGGTGGATGAATCCATATTCCATTCTCGGCCGCATTTACGGACGGCCACCGCCATATTTTAACATCCTGGAACAATTTTTCAGTTCTGCATAGCAAAAAAGCTAGTAACTTTGGTTTAATCCAAACGCTCCCCGTCCAGCCAGCGGCCGATAGACAAACTCCGGGTACAGACTTTTCAGGGCTTCTGTAATCAGTTCCGCCTCGGCCAGTGAGGCATGAATGCCGCCCCCCAAATCATTGGAACCGGCATCGGTTAAAAGAACGGGCGAGTTCTCGGCTTCCAGAACGCATTTGATGTGACCGCCATGATTAGGATGAAACCCGAAGGCTTGTTCACCGAGGACTTTCTTCGTTTCCAGGTGCGGCTTGGTTCCGATAGAAAAGAACATGGGCTCATGGGTTGTATCCCGGGGCACAAAGGCGACATAGGTCATATGCTTGCCATCCGTTAGCTCGGCTAGTTGCGAGCGGAATCTTTCGGCTCGTAGTTTATCCAGATCAACTTTCTCGGTGTATTTACCGATTTTAAAGCGCATTTGCACGGGAACAAAGAGATTGCGTAGTTCATCATCCTTTTTCCACTGTAATATTTGCTCTGGCAAGAAGCTTGTCTTGACGAATTCCAGGATCTGGGCCTGCAGTTGGGGACTTTTGCCAAACAGTACCCAGTTTTTCAGGATGTCAAGCGCCTTCTGGCTGTTCTCGTCCTCGCCAAACAGAGCAGTACTGCAAAAAATACGATCCGTACCTTCGACACGAATGATACCGCCCTCTGCCAGAAACTGCCCCTCTTTCAAATCGATTACCTCGGCCACAACCCAGGCACTGTTGTCCTCATTGAGCTGGATCAAACGGCCTTGCTGATCCTTATCCGCATTTTGGCGGCGAACAATCGAACCCGGAGGCGCTTCGGTTATGGATGATATCTCCTGACAGGATTTCAGCATGATAGAACAAAAAATGAAGCCCGGGGCACCTGAGGGCAAGTATTTTTTGTTCATTTTGGGCTCTGCCCTTGTTCGGAGGCAAATGGCCAGCGGACCGGCTTCCTGCCGATGAGCATTGTATGCAACCGATGTCGATTGCACTCCCTTGCCGAGATTTCTAATCGACAAAAAATCACCCGTCTGTGTCTTTGAATTCGCGCCTGGGTCTACAGACAGCATGTATACTGAAGATATGAAAACCCTGCAGGCTGTAATTGACGGCCTGGTGGCACATGTAGCCCTGCTGGATGAGACCGGGGTTATTCAGTTGGTCAATCGAGCCTGGTGCCGATTTGCCGATGATAACGGCAGTCGCCTGAGCGACTATGGTGTCGGCAGCAATTACCTGCATCTGTTGTCCGGTGCAGCCCAAAATGCGCTTGCCGCTAGCAAGGCCGATCCGGATGCCGGTTTCGCGATTGCTGCCCGGGACGGAATCTATGCCGTGATCCAACAAGACACCGAGCGCTTTCAATTAACCTACCCCTGCCATGCTCCCCATGAACAGCGCTGGTTTTTGTTAACAGTTAGCCGATTTGATTTGCATGAACATAGCTATATCATGGTGACCCACGAAAACGTGACAACCCTGAAGCAAAGCGAGCAGGTGATTCGCGAGGCTCTGGTAGGCACGGTCAGCGCCTTGTCAGATATGTCCGAGATTCGGGATCCCTATACTGCCGGTCATCAACAAAACGTGGCCGCTTTGGCCCGTGAAATCGGCCATTCGATGGGTTTGGATCACAATGAGCTGGAAGGACTGGTGCTGGCGGCCTCGATTCATGATATTGGCAAGATCGCCGTGCCGGCCGAAATACTGACTCGTCCGGGACGCCTGGGGGAGTTGGAACTCAGGATGATTCAAAG
The DNA here is from genome assembly GCA_020441005.1 of Leptospiraceae bacterium. Lineage (GTDB taxonomy): Bacteria > Spirochaetota > Leptospiria > Leptospirales > Leptonemataceae > JAGRNA01. The sequence goes on along the minus strand of JAGRNA010000125.1, from coordinate 10,630 downwards.
ACACAGTCAACTGGGTTTTGATATTATCGCATCCATCCCCTTTCCCTGGCCTTTGGCTGAAATCATCCAGCAGCATCATGAAAGGCTGGACGGCAGCGGCTATCCCCGTGGGCTTAGCGGCGATCAAATCAGAATAGAGGCCCAAATCATAGCGGTGGCCGATGTACTGGACGCCATGATTTCTCATCGGCCCTATCGGCCCGGTCTGGGAGCCGGGGCCGCTTTTGCCGAGCTCCAGGCAGGCCGCGGTCGCTCGTACAATACTGCGATTGTCGATATCTGCTCAACGGACACGTTCCAGGCCCACCTGACGACCATCTATCCCCGGCTTTTCAGTGCTGGCTGAATGATCGCTAACGGGTCGTTTACCAGCCAATTTCCGGGCTGCTCGACCAACCCAGGGCGATCAGAGCCGGAATCCAGCGAACATTTGGGCATCGGATGCGTCCAAGGCTCGACAGTTCGTCAGTCGGTTAAAACCGCTGGTAGACTTTCTGGCCCTGCGGCTTTTTGGTCACAAGGTCTTGCTGCCCAATATGGTTTCAAGCAAATGAGCTACGATGCCGGAAAAGAAAACAATAACGTATATGAATACCGTAATGAAAACTCGATGTAGATTACGAAGCTTGCTGGGACCGGGCGTAATGGCAATGCTGCTGACCCCCGCCATCCAGGGTAACGATCAGGGTGTCCAAACTGTCACCTTGCCGATAGATGCAGTCCAGCTCTATGCTGATCAGGCGCTGGTCACCCGTGGTGGGGCGATTGCCCTGCAGCCGGGCTTGAATCGCTTTCAATTGACCCATTTGCCAGTCAGTTTGCAGGCTGATAGCATACAGGTTCAATTGAGTAGCAGCAAGGGTCTCAAAATCATTGAGTTGGGACTCGAAAAAAGTTATAGTACGGAGATCAATTCCAAACGAGCCCGTGAAGCGGATCAACTCTTGCAAAAAGCTGAACGCGAGTTACGCATCCTGACGGATCGCTATCAAGCCCTGACGGCCATGGAACGCTTTCTAAGCCAGCTGACTGTGGCCGAGGTTTCGGAAACCAAAAAAGAAGCCGGCTTGCCGCTGGGACTCGACGCCTGGCAGAGTACGCTTGATTTTCAGATGCGGACCTTGGCCCGCAATCATGAGGAACAGCTGCAATTGCAGGGTCAAATTGATCTGGCCCGCGAACAATACGCTGTTGCCCTGGCTTTGGTAGACCGATATCAGAGCGAAAAGCAACGCGAATCGCGCGCGCTGTGGTTTGTAATCGAAAGCGATCGCAAGCTCACTAGCCAGGTGGCCGTCCAGTACCGCGTGCAGGACGCCAGCTGGTATCCGGTTTACACGGCAAGGGTTGAGAGCAGCGCCGGTGGCGGCAATGCTGCCAGGGTGTCGCTACAATCCTACGCGCTGGTCAAGAATCAGAGCGGAGAAGACTGGTCGCAGGTCCAGTTGCGTTTTTCGGCCGCCGATCTGGATGAGAGCGTGGATGTGCTCAAGCTGAGTAGCTGGCAAATTCGAGCCCACGAACGGGAGGTGGCTCAGAATACGAATCAAAGCATCGCCATGGAGGCGGACAATGCGGCCGGGGTGTCCGACTCCAGTGATCGGGATGAATACGCCAAAACCAGATCACTCAAGCGCAAGGACGCAAAAGTGGCCGAAGAGGTCTCCCGACCCTCAGTCACCCAATCGACTAGCAAGGTCAATCCGGCTCCGTATCAGGAGCGCCAGCTGCGGCTCAAGAAGGCCCAGGAATACTATAAAGAAAACCAGTTGAGCGTATCGTCCCGGGGTAGCCGCCAGCGATCCGATCAATCCAGTCAGCTCTTGCAATCCTATCAAAGCAATGCCGTCCAGTTAAAGCAATCGCTAGACAAGGGCCGCTACCAGGACAGCCTGCGTTATAGCGAAGAATTGCTGGATAACCTGAACAATTTGCCCCAGGATTATCAGGGCTATTTTGAAGACGTGCGCACCCAGGTGCGCCAGGATCGAGCTTTGGCTTTGCGGATGCTGGAAAACCAAAAACTGATCCAAAAGCTGGTCAAGCCAGGCCAGGGCCGCCGTGATGGAGGATTTGATTATCGCTACACGGCCCCGCTGCGCGAAACCATCCGGACAGACGCCTCCTTTCACAAGATCTATCTGGGCAAGTACCAGTTACAAGCGGAGCTGGGCTACGAAACGGCGCCGGCACGCAGCCTGCATTGTTTTTTGACCGGTGCGATCCAGTACACCCGGTCTGTCCCTCTACTGGCCGGGCCGGTATCTGTTTTTCACAACGCCGATTATCTGGGTGAGTCCAAACTGGACAGCATTGTACCGGGCAGCCAGTTCAAGCTGCATCTGGGCAGCGATGATCGTATTCTGGTCAGTCGGCAGCAGCAAAATTTTCAAAGCACCAGCGGTCTGATCACGACTGCTTACAATAAAGAATTTCAAATTGAAGTGCGTCTGCAAAATCTGAACAAGGCCCCGGTTACCGTCCAGGTCTTCGAGCGTGTTCCCTATAGCGAGGATGAGCGCGTCGAGATCACGGTTGCCGAGCTTGATCCGCCGGCTTCCGAATCGCTGGAGCGTCGTGGACTGTATCGCTTCGCGGTAGCTCTGGAACCAGGCGTTCAAAAGAAAGTGCGTTTGCGCTACACAATCAAGCATGACCGGGGTATTCTGCCGATTCCCCGAGAGGTCGGCGGGACAGGCTGGTAGGATGATTTATATGCACAATCAAGTCACACACAAACCAGGCCGGTATTGGTCGGCTTTCCTGATCCTCTGCGTCGCACCCCTGGCCCTGTTTGGCGAAACCCGATCGGAGGCCCTTGAGGAAGAGACCCAATCTGCCAGCGCAAAAGTCGAAAAGGTCGTGGTGTACCCGGACCGGGCTCTGGTAACGCGTAGTCTGCCAGTGCGTCTGGGGGTCGGTCGTCATCTGCTGGTTTTCAGGGATGCCAGTCCCAATCTGGACCCTGATAGTCTGCGAGCCTTTGCGGGCGATACCGCAGTTGTGATTCGCGGTGTGAACTCATGGTTGGAGCGTAGTAGTCAGACCCGCAACCCGGTCCTGCGTCAGTTGGAAGAAAGCATTGAAATCATTGAGCAAGATTCAGCGCGCCACAATCAAAGCCTGCAGCGCCTGCAGGCCAGCGCTGCGAGTCTGGACAAATATCGCGAGTACCTCAAGCAGAGTATCGCCCTCAATTCCAGCAACTCCAATCAGGTGCAGCAATGGCAATCCGCTTTAGTGCTGCTGGACGGTCGTGACCTGCAAATCCGGCGCACTCGCCAGCAGGAACAAGAGGCCTTGCAACAGAACAATATTCGTTTGCAGAAGCTAAAAAAACAGCGCGCAGAATTGTGGCAAGCTGGTCGTAAACTGCGGCGCGTGATCGAAGTGCGGGTGCAAACCCCGCGAGCGATTGAGACCCGGTTGGGATATTCTTACGTGATGCGCAATGCGGCCTGGAATGTGTCGTACGGCATGCATTATCAGGATGGCCAGGTGCAGGTGGAGTACTATGGCAATGTGTTTCAGCAAACTGGCGAGGACTGGCAAAACGTGGAGCTGCTGCTTTCTACAGCGCGTCCCGCCGAAGGGGCAGCTCGTCCGCGCTTGAATGCCCTGGCACTGGGGGCCCGGGAGGCCAAATCGGTACGGGTCTATCAACAGGCCGAAACGGAAAATGAGCGTGTCGCGGATGATGGATCGCCCACTACCGAAACCAGCAGCGATGACACAGGCGGCATGGCGGAGCTCAAGAGCGCCGGTAATTCCATGTTGTTTGCGATACCGCGTAAATACGATATCCAATCCAGCTCGCGCAGTTTTCGGGTTAAAATTGCCAGTTTCGCCCTGAAACCACGGTCCACCACCCTGCGGATTGTGGGCTACAAGCAAGCCTCGGCCTGGCTGACTTGTCAATTAGCTAATAATCGTAGCTACCCGCTCCTGGCAGGCAAAATCGATGTTTTCCGTGATTCGGGCTTCATTGGAACCAGCAACCTTGGCCATACACCCGCCGGTGCTCCTTTTATGATTCAATTGGGGCGCGAGTCGGCTATCCAGCTGGAGCGCCATGTGGAGCGCTATCACCCGGAAACGGGCGTCTTTGGCAGTGGTCGTCTGTATCGCACCACTGTGACCACAAAGATCAATAATCGCGCCGCGGAAACGTTGACAGTGGAATACTACGAACGCATGCCAGTCTCGGAAACGGATGACGTCAAGATCAGTATGGGCTCGGAGAGCGACCCGGCATTTCAGGCCGTCCCGGATAAACCTGGCATCCGGCTGCGCCAACTGCAATTAGCGCCCAAATCAACTCAAAAAGTCATCTTCCAGTTTGAAGCGCGCGTGCCCGAAAGTTTTCCGGGTGAGTTGTACGGGCGCTAGACATCGCATTCAGGTAATCCGTTGTGCGCCGGCTGTTGGCGGTACTGGAAGTCCTTTAGGTCAAGGGTCTGCCAGTCAGCCAGTTGCCAATCAACCGCCGACGCCAGGAAGGCTCGCTCTACTGTCGCAGTCAGATTCTGTTGGAATATATGTGCCAGGAATGCCTGGAGGGGAAAGACTGAATCATTGGTAAAATCCAGCCGGTAGATCCGATTGAGGGGCACGCATTGCGATCTGCTTTGCAACTGCACCTGGAAATCCGGTGTCTGTAGATAACATAGCCGACTACTGGAGTAGAGACTTTCTGGTAGAGTGACACCCCTTGCCAGTCCACCTCGAGTTTGCAGGGTCATTCGACCGATCAACTCCCGGCCAGCTGTACCAGTCTCCAATTCGATTTGATTATGCTCATAGCGCAGGTTGAGACTGGCTGGAATACGCGACCAACCGGCTGTCCAGCATCCGATTCTTTTGCGCCAACTACCCGGCGGTCCCAGTCGGCTCAGGCGCTGCAAGGGGGATGGTAAAACGGGTAGTTGGGCCCGCCACAGCAGATAGCGGGCCTGCAGCAGTTCGCTGCCCGGCATGGCCTTGACCGGCAAGGTCAGCTCCAGGTAGTAGTTGCGCTCCTGGCCAGGTCCAAAAGCAGCCCGGCCATCTGCCTGTATGGCGCCTCCGTCGAGGCCGATCAGCAACTCCAGAATGACATGTTCGCCGTCCGTTGAGTGTGCATGCCAGGGGGCCAGGGGCCAGGCACTCAGGGTCTCTTGCGGGATGGCAAACTCGATCAAAAGCAGGCGTCGCAGCCGTTTGCTGGTCGGCCTGGATGCACCTTGTATATTGCGGATGAATGTCGGCCAGATTGCATGGGCACTCCAGGCTTTGTGGCCCGGATAGCGATCCGGGTCCGTCAGGGTAATGTAGCGCTGATGATACCAGTCGGGTTGTCCCGGATCAAAGCCGTGCAATCGAAAGACCGGATTCGCTTGATTCATGAAGCACAACCACTGCACCTGGCGGGCATGTTGCAGAACCTTTTCGCGCAGTCTGGGCGCATAGAGCGTCAGGGCCAGTGCGCCAGCCAGACCGGCGGGTTTCAGCTGGTACTGCAGGTTGCACCCCGTTTCGGCTCCGCGCTCCGCGTAGACGCTAATATGAATTTGACCCCGCCAGATTCGCCAGGCATTGCCGCTATGCGTCAACGCGGTCTCGCATTCTGGCAGACTCGCCTGGAGTATTGCGCTCTGATACTCACAGCGATCCAGCCAATGGTGCAGCGATTGAAACAAGGCGTGACGCACTAGATAGAAAAGGCGTTGTCGCCCAAAACGATACCAGTGAATGGTTTTTCGGGCAACGGCCAGGATGGCGTTCCAGGCAGCTTGTAAGGCGCTTTGTAGGGTCAGCATGGCGGTTGGTAGAATCCGAGAGCCAACAGATTTATCGTGTCGACATATGTACTTATGGTCGATACCATAGCTATATGGCTGAAGAAAATAGCAGTCTGAGTCAGGAAGAAATTGACCAGCTCCTCGGAATGACATCCGATGACGCCTCCTCAGGCAGTGCCGCTTCGGACGATTTGAACCTGGATTCCCTGTTGGGCGATAGCGGCGGTGATACCGGCGGTGGCAGCCCGGATGGCGGCCTGGATCCGGCTGCGCTGAGCGCATTGACGGATGCCATTGGAGACATGCCTACCCCCGGCCCCGCGCCCACGCGCTCTTCCGGATCCGGTGGTCGCTCGGGCGGCAGCAATACAGATAGTAATGTTGATTTACTATTAGATGTATTATTGACCTTCACGGTCGAACTCGGCCGCACCCAGATGTATATCAAGGATGTGCTGATGTTGGGCGAGGGCTCCATTGTCGAGCTTGACAAATCCGTCGGCGATGAGGTTGATATTCTGGTCAATGAGCGTCTCTTCGGTCGCGGGCGCCTGGTCGTGATGGGCGACTACTTCGGCATTCAAATCACCCAGATCCTGGATCCACTTACACGCTATCGCAATTTATAATGATACATTTTCAATGGGAACTGCTTAGCGATCATCGCTGTCGGATTCGGGTTTCCACGCCTCGATCGGTGGTCGGTACGCTGCATCGTCTGACCGCAGCCATGTATGTTTTGGGTCTGGATGTCGTTTCCGGGAATGTGCGTTCCGAAGAGCGGGACGGGGTGATCCACACCGAAGACGATTTTGTGCTGGAGAGCACCCGCACCTCCGATCCGCATATCAGCATTAACGAGTCTACGGCCAGGCTGGGGGAATTGATGGAGACGGTCCTGAGTCCCGAGATGAATGTGAATTCTTTGCTTGAGCGCTACCATGCCAGCTACCCGCATCCCGGAGATCTGTTTCGGGCTGCACACAAGCTGGAATTTCTGGAGCCGGCGCCCCAAAATCTGACCCGCTTGCACATTCAGGCCCCTGATCGCCGGGGCTTGCTGCTGCATATCACCAGGATGATTGCCGCCATGGGCATCAACATCATGCATGCCATGATTCTGACCACTTCAGATGGTCTGGCAGATGATAGCATCGATATGCAATTTCAGGACGCGCCCCTGACGAAAGCCCACTCTGATGAGCTGGTCCGACGACTAGAGCAGGGACCGGCCCTCCGCTCCTGATTTCTGCCGGGCGAGCCCCCTGTTGCGCTTGCCTTTCAGTTCGGCTGCTTACTGTCGGGGATCTGACGACCGGTGTCGAAGGCCTGATCCAGCAGGAGGGTAATCGCATCGGCCGATTGCGCTTTGGAAAAATAAAATCCCTGGATATACCGACAACCTAAATCCTGCACGATGGCCAGTTGTCCGGCCGTCTCAACCCCTTCCACAATCACTTTGAGTTGCAGGCTGTCGGCCAGGGCCAGAATGGCCCGCACCAGAGAGGCCTCCTGATCGGGTTTGTCCAGGTCCTTGATGAAGCTGCGGTCGATTTTCAGGGTGTCCAGCGGGAATTTCTGTAAATAACCAAGTGCGGAAAAACCGGTGCCGAAATCATCGATGGCCAGCATCACGCCCCGGGCTTTCAGACCAAAAATCCATTCCATGATTTCCATACTATCCTGCAGCATGGAGCTCTCGGTAATTTCTAGCTGCAGGAGCTCAGGCTGCAGGCCGCTCTCTTTCAGGATATAGCTCAAAGCATCGCCATGCAAACCCTGCTTCACATGCCGGGCGGAGAGATTGACGGAAAGGCCGATGCGCTCCTCTTCGGCTCGGTTCTGATTCCATAGAACAGTCTGGCGGCAGGCCTCTTCGAGCACCTGATAGGTAATTTGATGGATCAACGAATTGTCTTCGGCTATTTGAATAAACTCGGCCGGATTGAGCAAACCTTCTGCGGGATGGTTCCAGCGCACCAGGGCCTCGTTGGATACGATGCGCCCGCTGCTTAGATCGACTATGGGCTGGTAATGCACCACGAATTCGCGGTTTTGGATCGCGCTGCGCAGGTCGATTTCGCGCCGCTGGCGCTGGTGGGCCGATTCATTCATCGAGTTAGTAAAGAATTGATAGCAATTGCCGCCCGCTTCCTTGGATTTGTACATGGCCAGATCGGCGTGCACCATTAGCTGATCTGCATTTTGACCATCATCGGGATAAACGCAGATGCCGATGCTGCAGCCGATATAGAATACCTTGTCTTCCACTGCCAGGGGTTGCGACAGGGCGTGGATAATCCGATTGCTGACATCGACCACCTGGTTTGTACTCTCCAGGTCTTCGAGTATGATCACAAATTCATCGCCGCCAAAGCGACCGACTGTGTCCGACTCGCGTAAGGAACCTTGCAGGATGTGTGCGACCTGGGCCAGCAGCTCGTCGCCCGTCACATGGCCGTGGGTATCATTGACTGCCTTGAAGCGATCCAGATCCAGAAAGAGCAGCGCCATTAACCAGTTTTCACGATTGGCCACCGCGATCGCTTTTTCCAGGCGGTCATCCAGCAGGTTACGATTGGGCAGCCCGGTCAGGGCATCATAATTCGCCTGGTACTGGATCTGAGCCTCGTTGTCCTTGCGGCGGGTGATATCCAGAAACACGGCGACATGCTCCTGGATGACGCCCGTAGCATCGCGTATTACGCTCAAGGAAAGCCATTCCGGGAAGACCGCGCCGGATTTCTTGCGATTCCAGATTTCACCGGACCAGGAGCCGCTGGTGTAGAGTTGCTGCCACATGTTCTGATAAAATTCAGCGTCATGGCGACCGGAACTCAGGACGGAGGGATCCTTGCCAATCACCTCCTCCGCGCTATAACCGGTGATTAGTGTAAAGGCCGGATTGACTGCCTTGATACGGTTATCCTTGTCTGTAATGGTGATGCCCTCGCTGACGGTGTCAAATACCGCGGCATTCATGCGCAGCTGGTCCTCGGCTCGTTTGCGGGCTGTGATGTCTTCTTTGACGGCCACAAATTGAATGATTTGACCCTCGCTATCCAGTACGGGTGAGATGGATGCTGCCTCCCAGTATATAGTGCCGTCCTTGCGGCGGTTGTGAAACTGACCGCGCCATACCTTGCCGCTGGTGATCGTTTGCCACATTTCTTCATAATCAGCATCGCTGGTATCGCCGGATTTCAGGATGCGCGGATTTTTCCCGATGACTTCGACGGCGCTATAGCCGCTGGTAGTCTCGAACATGGGGTTGGCGTATTCAATAGTGCCCCGTCGATCGGTGATGATGATACTAGCCGGACTTTGATCCAGAGCCTGCTGCATTTTGACCAGTGCGCTGCGCTCATTGCGCCAGGCCCTGAAAAGCAACCGCCCTGTGTGAGCAACGACAAAGATCAATGCCAGCGCGATACACAACAGCACATAGCTGATCACCTCGGCCCGCTCCGTGCGACGCGTGTAGTAACGGACATAGCTAGAGTGCATTAGCTCAAACTGTCTGCGGGCGGGCAAATGCTCGAATTCTGTCTGGCTGCGTTTTAAATCATCGATCCCGTTCAAAACTGCATCGAGGTGCAAATGCAGCATTTTGCCCTGGCTGCCCAGAGCTCCCGCTCGAGTGGCATTTTGCAAAGCCGCTAACTGCTGCAACAATTCATCGTGGTGCGCCTGGGTGGGAAAGGTTTGGTACTGGTAGATCAGATGCACTACCATTTGCAGTTGTCTTTGATACGATGGATAGGAAAGCGACAGTTCCTGGATCAGGCGCGGCAGATACAAAAGTCCGTTACGCACTACCGCCGAGCGGGATTTGATATCTTCAATCAGGAGCAATTTGCGTTGCAAGGTGTGATAGTACTGCTCTTTAAAGGCTTGTAGATCGATTTCGTTGACAGATTGTAGCCGGCCGATGCCCTGATCCAGTTCCTTCCAGGAACGCTGCAGGGCTTTGACCTCGCTGACAATCTGATCATAGTCCTGTAAACGAAAGCCGAATACGGCAAAGGTCAGCTGGTCCAGATGGGCCTCATGGTCCTTGATGTCCAGGAACAGCTCCATGCGATAGTTGTGTTCGGTAACATCAACGGAACGTCCGCCAAAGAAGAAGCCCAGCAGCCCCAGACTGAAAAGCAAAAGGACTATATAAAAAATATTATAATGTTCCGATTTCATTTTTTGAGCAGCCGGTGCTCCCCGACCAGGCTTTTCAAGAAGGCCTGGATCTTTCGACGGTCGGAAGGCGGAATTTCGCGACCCAGTTGATAGCGGCCCATGGTCAGGATTGCGGAGTCCAGTGTCGTTGCCGAACCGTCATGAAAATAGGGGCCGCCCAGGGCTGCCAGGCGCAGCGAGGGTACCTTGAAATAATGCATATCGGCCTGGCGTCCGGTAACATTATAGCGGCCCAAATCGACTTTTTGAATGTTGCCGCGGTCCTTGAAATAATTACCAACCGCCCCCATCTTTTGAAACAGATTGCCGCCAACATTGCGGCCCTGGTGACAGGCAATGCAGCCGTAAGACTGAAACAGGGCGTAGCCCTGGCGGGCCTCGGTGTTGATCGCTTTTTCATCGCCCTGCAGATAGCGGTCAAATGGAGAATTGATGGTGATCAGGGAATGCTCAAATTCTGCCAGCGCATTTTGAATGGCCGCAGCAGTGATGCCGTCCCGGTAGAGGGCCGCGAACAAAGCCGGATACTGCGGGTCGCGCCTGAGCTTGCCGATGACCTCTGCCCAGTTGCTACCCATTTCTACGTGGTTATTGATCGGCCCGGAGGCCTGTTCTTCCAGGTCCGCTGCGCGGCCATCCCAGAACTGGGCCAGATT
>JAGRNA010000124.1 GCA_020441005.1 Leptospiraceae bacterium | reverse complement strand
TTTATATTGACTGACCGGTCGGTCTAATAAAAATGGTTGCATGGCAGCGAAAATGAAAGAGCCCATTTTAATCGCCGGGGCGACCGGGTACCTGGGTCGTTTCGTTTTGACAGAGGCGGCCAGGCGCGGCTATCCCGTTCGAGCCATCGCCCGCACCAAAACGCAGATCACAACCGTACCGGCGGGCGTGGAACTCCGACAAGCCGCGTTAACCCAACCCGCAACCATTCAAGATCTATGTACCGGAATTGATACAGTGTTTTCATCCGTCGGCATCACCCGTCAAAAAGACGGTCTGAGCTACATGGCAGTGGATTACCAGGCAAATCTGAATCTTTTACAAGCGGCAATCCGGGCCAAAGTACGCCGCTTTATGTACATTTCGGCCCTGCACCCGCAGTTTTTTATCGGCAACCCCATGATGACTGCCAAAGAGCGCTTTTGCCAGGCACTGGACACAGCCCATCGGCAGCAGCAAATTGAAGCGATCATCGTACGACCGACCGGATTCTTTAGCGATATAAAAGAGTTTTACACAATGGCACAATCCGGCCGGGTCTATTTGATTGGCAATGGCCAAAATGAAATCAATCCAATTCATGGCGCCGATTTGGCCGCTTTTTGCATGGATGTACTGGAGCGCCCGGTTACCGCTATGCCGACTACCATTCTGGAGGGCATCGCAGTTGGTGGACCGCGAATTTTTCGACAAAATGAAATTGCAGCGCTAGCCTTTCAAATTGTGCAAAAACCGGAGCGGATTACGAGAGTTCCGCACGCCCTGGGTCGCATGGTCCTGCAGGTGCTACGGCCCTTCAGCCAGCGCCTGTTTACAATCGGTGATTTCATTACCCGTGGAGCCGCACAGGATATGGTTGCTCCCTTGTACGGGCACCTGGAACTAGAGGATTTTTTTCGAGACCTGCAGACGGAAGCTGCCACTTCCCGGAGCCCCGCAGACCCCTGATCCAGACCGACGGTATGCCTGTCTAGCTAGCTGCGTGGCACCGCAGCGCCAGACCAATCGTGCGCATCGATTACCCATGTCTCGAGTTTGGACAATAATGATTGCAAATCTGGCCGCCTGATTTGGAGTACACCTTGAGGGTTAGCATGGTTGCAGCACCTGCCATACGATACGACCTTGATGATCAGGACCGGATAGTCGCCCTGGGCGGGCCCTGGGATTCATTTGCCCTGGAAAACGATGGCCCGCAGGTCCAAAGCGATCTGATTCGGGGGCGACCAATTTGGAGTTTTGTAACCGGCGAGCTGACGCGTATGTGGCTCCAAACGGTCTTTCAACTGGTTCGTTCGCAAAAGCAGCCCATCACACGCCCTTACCGTTGTGATTCGCCTCACCTGCGACGCTTTATGCAAATGCGAATTCAAAGCGGTCCCGCCGGCAAACTAAGTATCTACCATGATATTTTGCGTATAGAGCAGCGATCGCAACCGGTTTACATTCACTATGAACTAGATGAACAGGAAATATCCTTTCGGGCCCGCTGCAGTTTTTGTAACCGGGTCAAACAGGGGCAGCACTGGATGGAGCCCGACGCCGCAAATGCACATCCAGAACGCACGATTACAGTTACATCCAGTGTGTGTCCGGATTGCCAGGGGGACTTGCAACAGATTGGTGCAGGTCTGTAATTGCCTGAGAGAAAACAAGCCAGCCACAGAGCGACCGTTCACTGCTTCATACAGCCCTAATGCCCAGGGGCGGACGATTCCAGGATTTTTTTTAGATTGGCCAGCCCCTGTTCATAGTTTTGACCCACATCAGTCTTCACTTTGGAAACGAAGAAAATCGGTACTTCACTGTCAAAGCCCCAGGTGAGCCTGGTTTGGCCCGCCTCGGCCTTCAGTTGCATGCTTGCCGTCGCAGATCCCATCTTGCCAAAATCAAGCGCGGTTTCTATTCGTTCATTAACAATCGCACTGGTGATCACAGCCTTGCCCGAACCGGAGTTTTCGCTGGTCCAGCTATAACTGGCGCCGACGCCGCTGTCAATCGGGCCATAGTTCGTCTGCATTGTCGGGTCTGCAGCGCTCCAGGGATCCCACTCTTTACCGTTCCGTATCTGGTTAATATAGTCATATACCCGACTGACAGGCGCATTGATCAGAATTGTCTTTTCAAGATGGACTGCCTGGCTACAACTCGCAGTCCATAGCAAAAGAACAGCCTGCGCGAGAATCCAGACCAGCCCATGTTGCAAGGAGGCTGCCTGCAGCAGCTTTTGTTTTTTCAGGACAGTTTTCATAGGCATATATTCAATGTTTCGACCAATAAATCTTCGCACAACAATTAATTTATCTATTGATTTAATTTACCTTTGTAATCCACAGCCTTTTTTCATTTGATGCATTTAAGAGGCTGTCCCGAAACAGCCGCTTGCAACACCGGACTTGTTGCCATCGGCGAAATTTCTGTCGAAATTGAGCAAGGTGCGAGCAATTTGGGGGCTTTGCTTTCCCATTGCGTTCTGCGTCCCCAATACCATGGATGGTTTGGGGACGACTTCTATATATGGACATCGATTGGGACGCCCCGGCATCGGGAATGATTTAGCGGCCAAAGTCCTTGAGGAATGCAGCGAACAAATTCGCTAAAGACGCCCCCCAGATTTGCTCGGCAGCCTCATCATTGGTCGCACCCAGGCAGCTGGCTTTATGATAGTCCAACAAGGATTGTTGGCCCTTTTTTTGCTCCAGGGAGTCCCAAAAGGCAAACATAAGCGGATAGTAGTACTTGCCGCTGGTATCTGCCAGTGCTTTATAAGACCAGCGCTGGGACTTGTGCAGCTGCAGTGCCTTTTTCAACAAAAAATCTCTGTAATACGTATTAATTTTTGTTACGGCCCATTCGGCCATCCCCTCCGAAAAAACGCGTCCCGGATAGACTTCCGGCCGCACATTGTAATCGGCAAATCCAAAGCAGGCCTGCTTCATGCGGTTATGCGTTAATTCATGCATGAGCAAGGCAAAATTGTTTTGAACGAGCCGCGCTTGCAATTCAGCCTCGCTCGTGGGAGCCGCACCCCAATCGGCACCGCAGCACAACAGCACCAGACCGTCATAACCGCGCCCGCCCGCCTGGGCCTCGTTTTTTTCCTGCAGGTAATCATTATACTCTTTTACATTCTCGAAGATCAGAAAGGGGATATTCACTCCGTCAGGAATGTTCCAGTTGGCCTGCAGGAATGCCTGGTAAGCCTTGCGCTGTTTCGAAGCCAGATACATATCCACTACATGGCCATAGCTCGCCTTATAGTGGAAGGCAAAACCGTCGGCAATCTTGCTTGCGGGCAACAAATCCGGCAGCACAAAGAAATTGTACACCTGCTTCGCTGGCAGGTTTTCATACTCATAGATATAACGCTGCAAAGCCGGGTTGTAATAGCGCACCAGGCGGGATTGATCCGGAAACTGCCAAATCGCTCGCCGGTTCCAGTTCCCCTTGCGACCCTGCATTCGATAGCTCCATACCTTATGGTCGCCGTAGGTTAAGGTCATGAGAGAACCCGGCGCGCTCCAGATTTTGATACCGTTTTGCATCTGCCAGGTATAGTTGGCCGGATTTTGATAAATGGAGACCTGACCGCCATCCGGTCCCTTTTTCTTTTGATTGGCCAGACCTGTTGTTTCCAGGTCACAGCACAGGGCCGGGTCCGGGAAACCGGTTTGCATCAATTCGGCCAGGTTCCGCGGCGCTGTCGAGGGCCAATTCTGCGGGTCCGCCAGCGCGTCGGGTAGAGATGTGCGCATCGGGATTTGCAACCCCTTTTTCACAGCCACCTGCCCGGCCTGGGCCTGCAAAACCGACACGCTCATCAGCAGGAGCAACAGGGCCGTAGTCAGGGCAATCCTGAAGCCTGGTCCTGGATTGTGAGTGATAGAAAAAACGGGCTGCATATTTAAATTCCTGCCGGCCAGAATCACATTGCCAGGCAGATTTGTCCATAGTTTCTAACTCAGCCGACTCCAGAGGCCGTCCCAAATACCACGGATGGTTTTGGGACGACTTCCAGGATGAACGGCAGTCATTGACAGCGAAACAGGCGCGCGGTGAAACCCTTGCGTGCAAAATCGTGCTGCAAGCGACATACCACTGACAAACGATCAGCAAAGTCATTGATCTGCTTCCATTTGGCCGCGTCCGCTTCAAAGATTTGGAGCGCGCCGGTCCGGCCCAGAATCTCTTTTTGGGTGGTACTTAATTCCGGGGGCGGCGGACCCTGTAGCAACAGGATTGTTTTCAGATCCGGGCGCTGCTTGATACTCGTCAGGGCTTCCTCCAGATCAGCCTGGCTGTAGAGGGTCAAAGTCGGCCGCGGGTCAAAATACTGCAGGCCCAGCTTGTATAACAACCGATTCTCGCCAATCAGGCGTACATCGCCTGGCAATTGAGCCAGCTCCTTTTGAAATTTCACATTCGAGCCGGCCCCCAAACGCAGCGCCAATACGGCCACAATAAAGAGCAAGGCCGACCAACCCAAACCGGCTCGATACACCCATAGCAGCCACCGACCGGCACCCTCGTCAATCTTGAAATCCCGGCGCACCTGGCTGACAACAATCACAGCCGGAAAATAAACCAAAGCGAGATAACGCGGTCCAAATGGATTGAATACACCATCGTTTGGAGCCAGTCCAACCAGCAGCGGGATCATGATCAAAATGCTGATGAACAGAATCTGCAGAGTCCAGGACCAGCGTTGATATCGTCGGTGCAGCAATACAAACAACAAGGCAACCGCCAGCCAGGGTGCAGCGCCAAAAATGCCGAAGCCATTTTCCCGCCAGAACAAAAGAGAGAGCACGCGCAAGCTAAAGGCCTTCAGATCGCCGTAATCGGCCGAGTGGACATTCACAAGGAAACGCGGTCCCAGCGGATGTCCATAGTCCCAATAGTTAAAAGCCATAAAGAACAGACCCGTCAGAGCGAAGCCGGCCGCCATTTGCAGGGCCATCCGCAAGAGCAACGGCCGGCGCAATGGGCGCAGTCGCCAGGCAACCGCCAGCACGGCCAGCCAGATGGCAGCGAAAAAAGGAATCATCTCCAAACGTAAAAAAACGCCCAATCCGGCAAGGGCGGCACCGTAAAAATAGCGCCGTTTATACCAGCGTAGCCGGCGTGGTGATCTAAACATGACAGTCAAACCGAGCAAGCTGATACCCATCAACCAATTCGTCTCGGTATAATCGAGGCCAAAAAGCAAAATGGGGGCCGCGATCACTCCAATATAATAATCTCCTTTCTGCAGCCCCCACAAGCGGCCGCAAAACAGGAAGACTGCCAGCGTAAAAAGCAGTCCGACCAGCGGCAGGGCGCTAGCCCCGGCGACTCCGTAGATCAAGGCGCCAATAGCGGAAAAAAACAGAGGGTATTGACCTAAATAGCGATCGCCGACATGGATCAGATACGTCTCGCGGTAGGCATACAGGCTGAAGTCCGGATCCTGATCCCGCCAGGGATATACCAGCTCTTCACTTTGAAAGTGATTCTGCCAGAGCGAATAGGCCTGGATCAGCTTGTGCTGCGGGTCATGGGTAAAGTAGCCGGCCGGATGAGTCAGTCCCAGGATCAGACCAGTCAGGAGGGTGATCAGGAGGTAATGTTGATATTGCTTGAGCATTGCCATACTGGTTTTGATATTTCGATCCCGACTGCTGCCGAGCCCCAGGATCAGCAATCGAGGCGCCTGCTGCCCGGGGCCAAAAGTCGACAGGGAAAACAATAATCGACCGAGTTCCTGCATAGCAATAAAAATCTGCAAATTCTTGTAACCTTCGGCCTGGCCGGAATTCCAATTGCTGATGGTACATAGTGTTGCCAGCTGGCAGCGGACTGGATTTCTGATCCATGTATCTAAACAAGGAGTATAGTATGAGTAGTAATGTAGGAAGTATTGATCGGGTGCTGCGCATTGTGGCCGGGATTGCCCTTTTAGCGGGCGGCCTGTTCGGACTCGGCGGACTACAGGGTGAGACGACCGGTGTGATTGTCGCCGCTGTTGCAGCGGTCCCGTTGTTAACCGGTCTGTTGGGCTGGTGTCCGCCCTACGCCCTGTTCGGCATTTCGACCAAAAAGAGTTAATGCTGATCGGGATTGTGCTGAGCCTGGTGGCCCTCTTTGCCGGATTCGTGCTGTATTCTGTTTACAGTGCCAAAAAACAAAAAGGGCAGCGCCTGGCTGACACAGCCGTGGCCGGCAAGGTGCAGATACCAGCGGCAGCGCGCTGGTATCTAGTATTTACCACCCGGACCTGTAGCGCCTGCAAGGTGTTGAAACAGCATCTGGAGTCCCAGGGACTCCCTTTTATCGAATTCTCGATTGAAGACGATATCGAAACCGCACGGCAGCTGCATATTTGGGGCACACCCACAACATGGTGTATGGACGGTGACCTGATTGCCGATGTCAAAAGCGGGATCTTCAAACCGTGAAATACTGGCGATGAAAATCAAAACATCAGCGATACCGGGTGTCAGGGCGCTAGTCACACAGCTACGGCTGACTGGCCGGCGCTTGATCCTGGCAAGTCTCAGTGTGATTGCAATCAGTTTGGGCCATTGTTCGGAGCTATACAAAAGCTATTACATTGTAGCCGAGGATAGCCAAACGGATGACCAAAATGGCTGCTATGAATACTGCTCCCGGCGACGCGTGGCCGGTATGGACATGTTATTTTACAGCCACCGCCGCAGCAGCCGCGCCCGCTACGGCCCCTGCCTGTTGCCACTCATCGCTGATGATTACAAGCCGATTGATGTAACCGACCTGAACCTTTTCTGGGTAATTGACAAACCGGCGGCCGCTGATCTGGCCCTGCTGCACTCGAGCCTGATTATAGAGCTCGATTCCGGGCAGCTTATGACACCGGCTGTATTGTATGTCAGCAATTTGGCCAAAGATAAAATCCAGACCTACCGCCTGGACGACAGTTACCGCTACTCAGGCGAAATGGGACAGCAGGAGTCCTATCCGCTCACAGAACCGCAAATCATAGAAATTATTTATAAAGATTTTTCTAATGTTGATACCGACTGGTTTAAGCTTGAGCCGGCATTCAGAATGAACGGGGGTATTACCAATGGCGGTCCACTGCGCTTTCGAGTAGAAACAGACTACGAGTATCACCCCTGGCGACTGCCCTTCCTGTTTATGCCGGTCCGCTAAAAGTCCGACTGGAATCGGAGCTAGCGCTTGATTTTGCCTGGCAGAATCAGCGGATATTTTTGGCCGCGGAGTTTGCGCCAGCCGCGTTCAAGCCGCCGCAGAGCCAAAAACAGCCGCCAGATAAAGGCATCTTCTTTGTAGTAGGCCCGTACCTGCTTGACTGTCAATGCACGGAAGGGTTGTAACTGGAACGATGGATGGGGCTGCTGCCGGCCGCGCATAATTTTTTCCAGATCGGTGTATAGTTGCTCCAGGCGGCTGTTGGCCTGCTGCAGCAAGGGTTCGATCAGATCGGGACGGCCTTCCTTGTTCAGATTGGCAATCAAGTCCAGCACAACCAGCTGGGGCTCATAATAGCGGTCCATTACATCCGCCAGAAAAAAACGACGCACGATCCAGACCAAAGACGCCGGACAAATTCGTAAAAACAGTTCCGGATCGAGATGTTCCCGGCCCGCTGTTCGCATCAGTGGAGTGCTGGTGTCAATATAGATCAGTTCAATCGATTGCGGCGTAGTCAGCGGTGTAGTGTCCGGCTTATTTTGCAGCGACCAGTTCGAAAGCTGCGCATCAAAACCGAGCGCAAACTCGGGGTCATTGGCAGCATAACGATACACGCCGGCAATGGAATCCATAAGCGCATCAAAGAGGTGCAATGCTGCGCTTGTGTTCAGCTGCGGCAGCAGCTTGTGACATATAGAATCCGGCTGGAGCATCATTTGCAACAGGTAGAGCACCGGCTGGCCCCGCGGCGTTGTAATGCGGGCATAGCCATAATCCGGTGTGCGCACCCCGGCAGCCTGCAGTCGGGTGTGATACTGCAGATAATCTGCCGCGTAGGCTTCAATCTCGGCCTCGGTTTCAAACAGAGCCATCCGTTTGCAGGCCAGCCCCTGCAGGCGCGGTTCCTCGAAGGTAAAGACCGTCGACATCTCTCCATACCCGATGATCCGCGGTCCGAGGGGACCCTGTTCCGGGTGGGCCGGATCCAGCCCGGCCTCAAATTCTTGCAGCAATTGCAGTTGCTCTGGCTCTAACTGAATTAGACGCATTTTCAGGCTCCGATCACTTTTAGTGTTTTTTTCAGGACCCGGTATCGCAGCGAGTCCAGATCCGCCAGGGATTGACGCAACCGGGCCACAATTTCAGCCGCTTCGTTTGCGCTCAGAATTAGCGGCGGCAGGAACTGCAGCACCCGCTTGTCGTTATTGGCATACACGGTAAAAATACCGTTAGACAGCAGCGCCTTGAGCATGGTCAAACAAGTATAGTGATCGCTAAAGACCAGCCCCATAAAAAGACCCAGCTGCCGCACTTCGATCAGCGGGCCGTCAGTTGTATTCACCAGGGCCTGCAATTCACCGGCAAAATATTGGGCCCGCTGACGAACAGTCTCCAGAAAACCCGGCGACTGGATGATCTGTAGTACAGCCAGACTCACAGCGCAGCCGACTTCGCTGCCGCCGAAGGTGGAGATGTGGATAAAAGGATCGCCCTTGAAAATATTCTCATATTTTTTACTAAAAAGGGTCGCTGCCATGGGATAGATCCCCCCGGATAATCCCTTGCCCGTTACCATAATATCGGGCAGGATGCCATAGTGCTGGAAAGCCCAGAATTCGCCGGTGCGGCCCAGACCGGTTTGAATCTCGTCCAGAATCAATGTTACTCCCTTCTGGTCGCAAACCTGCCGGACATGACGCATGGTTTGCTCTGTGATCACAGGCATACCGAGTGTGGCCGGTACTGTTTCTAAAATAAAAGCAGCCGTGTTTTCATCGAGCTGGTCTTCAATGTGTTCCAGTTGCTCCAGATCAATTTGCTCAAAATGCGGCAAAGCGGAACGAAAGGGCTCCCGATAGGCGGCGTCCCCACTGGCCACAGCCAGGCCGGTATGACCATGATAACCGCCTCGCAGAGATACGATCCGGTCCCGGCCGCTGTAAGCGCGGGCCAGCTTGATTGCCAGATCCACGGCCTCACCGCCCGATACGCCAAAGACGCACTTCGCGAGACCAGAAGGGGGCCAGGACTTTCGGGAGCGAGTACTGACCACCAGCTCACGAGCCAGCCGCGCCCGTCCATCGCTGATCAGGTGATGATTGCCGATATCCAGCCCCGAACGCAAGGCTTCTTCCAGTGCCTGGCGGATCACCGGATTTTGGTGCCCCAAATTAAAGACGCCCCCGTTACAGTGACAATTGATATAGGAGCGGCCTTTGTGATCCTGAAAACGGATACCGCCGCGCTCGCGCATAATAATCTGCATTCTATAGCGGGCGTAAAAGCGCGCCTTGAAGCGGGATACAAACCGGCTGAAATCACGGATTGTCCGGCGGCTACTGACGGCTCTGGATTTGCGCATCCCCATCAGAGCACTAATCCTGCCGCCCGATTCAAGCGCTGCCAGTAACGCCGGTAGAATGGACGCCAGCCCTGAGCAGGCACAGCGGCCGGTATTTGAGCCAACAGATCATCCAGCAATTGCCGGCTGCGTTCAAAGCAGCTCCGCGACCATTCGTCCCGCTCTGCGGGAGCCGCATTTTGTTTGACCAGGACTGCATCCTGATCGATAAATTCTTGCTCGAGAGCTGCCTGACGGGACTCCACCAGGGAGTGGACCTGGCCGTAATTCCGTAGAGCTGCCCGATGCAGCCGTTCATGCTGCCACCATAAAGACTGGTCGGCCTGCGGCCCGGCCGGTTTCGACTCTGTAGCACCCAGGCTTTGACCCGGAAAATACACGGGCTTGAACACACTCAGGCAGGGGGCTGCTGTACCCGTGGCCCAGATCGTGGATGGCTGTCCCTGCGGCCGTAGCTCTGCAACCAGTGAGGCCGTTGTCTGTGAGGGAGCCGTCAGGCCGGATGCATGCAAACACAGGGACTGCATTCCTGCGGAACCGGGATGAAAATCTCCTCCCTGCCCGTCCGCGCTGCCGTGCGAGCGCAAGATACTCATCATGGCGCGGATATCAAGCGTTCCACTTTTTTGACTACCCAGACGCGTGCTGCACGCCCGGCGGAAACGGGCATGGCTGAAATGAGTCATGAACCGATCCGAGAAAGACTGCCGAAAATTAAATTCCTGATGCGGTCGCAGCCAGCCCTTTTGCCTGGCAAAATCAGCCAGTCCGGCACTGCTAAAATCAAACTCGCTTTCAATCGTCAGGCCATTGGAGATGGAGCGAAAACCGCGCACCCGGACTCCCACCCAGTGACGACCCGCGCTCTCTAACACATAAGCTGAGCTGGAATCACATATCAGGAAACTGTTGTGATAATAGAACTTCTGATCGGTGTAGCCCCCACAGGCATCCTGGCCATACTGCTCAATCAAGCTACCAATCAAATCAAATGCGGCTCTGGCCGTAGAGCTGCGCTCCAAAGCCAGGCGCAGCATATCCATGCCGGTCAAACCGCTGTTGTCGCGTCGGAATGGTATGCGGGTAAAAACGGCTTCATTGCCAATCACGACACCATCCGCATTGGCGCCCATTTCAGCGCCCCACATTTGAAAGGGGCGCGACAAGAGCACTTCACGGGTGCTTTCAACCTGCGGGATCCGGATAAAGGTGGTCTGCAGCGACTCCCCCTTTTGATGATCCCGGGCCGGAACTCTTTCTAAAATCTGGGCCTCATTGGGCTCGCGGTCTGAATTCTTGGCAAACAACATGCAGCCGTTCCGCGTAGTCTCTGGGGTGGCAACCATCGTATCACACATCGTAACATCTTCCAGTTACATATTGACCAGGCGAATCTGAGCGGCAAGTGATTTCGAGCGGCCCGGGCCTTACACTTTTACCGGCCAATTTGCGACAGACAAAGATCAGAGGGCAATGCTTGCCGGCCGCGGCCGGTCGGAGTGCCAGGTAAATGCAGACGGGAAAAGTAACCTAATGTAAATTCGGCCCATCCAGGCCTTTGGCCACAAAGACAAAATCCATCACATTCGTGCCGGTAATACCCGGCTCAAAAGCATAGCCCAGTTGGCTAAAGAAAGTATAGCTGTCACTGTCTTGCAAAAATTGACGGGCATCCAGCTTTTTGTGCTTTGCTACGGCATAAATCTCGCTATCCAGGAAAGCCCCGGCCGCCGGAGAATTGCCATCTAAACCGTCACTGCCGGCGCACAGGATCTGCAGCCCGGCTTCGAAATCGTTTTGCAGCTGGAGCATCAGGTGCAATGCCAGTTCCTGATTGCGGCCGCCCCTTCCGTTTCCTGTAACCCGGGTCACACATTCACCGCCAAATAATATACAATACCGGCCCTGATCGTGCAGTTGACGGATTTTGGCTGCAAGTACCCGGGCACAATCCTCCGCGGAACCCTCAAGGGCAGTATTCACAATCTCGACTGGCTGACCGGCCCTTTGCAAATCGCTCGCTAGCGCTGCCAATGCGATTCGGTTACTGGCGATGATGGTATGCCGGAAACGATCACTCAGCATTGGCCCCGAACCGATGGTCGCCAGATCATCGCCGATCACATCGCTCACAATCAATACCTCACCGCGGGCCCGGGTCGCTGCCGCCAGCCGACCGCCCTTGACCCGTGAGATCGCACTGCGAACCACATTGAGCGCATTGATCGGGATACCGCTGGTGAGCAGCGCCTGATTCACGGCGCTAAACTCAGCCAATGTCAATCCGCTTTGGGGCTCTTCCATCATGGCCGAAGCTCCGCCCGACAATAGAAACAACACGAGGTCCTCTGGCTGATGCCGCGCGAATTGAGCCTGCAAAAGCCGGGCAGCCTGCAGACTGCGTTCGGTAACCTGCGGATGACTGCTCAAAACATAGTCCAGTCCCGGCAGTTGACCGGACTGGTGTGATACAACCAATCCCCCGCTGACATGGCTGCCCAGCACTTGCAGAGCCGCCCTGGCCATTGGTAAAGCCGCTTTGCCGACAGCGTAAACATACAAGCGCTCGTAGGCATCATGCGCATACTTGCGGTCCTGAATCACAATGCCGTCTGGCTGCAGCTGTAAATGCCGGGCAATGACGGTCTCCGCCCGGATGCCAGCCAGGGCCCGCCAATACCAATCGGCTAACGCGAACTTCTGCATGACGTATCTTCAGCCGCGGGTTTCTGCCGGCAATATCCTTTTCCGGGCATCCGGCACCGGAGCACCAGCCACAGACTTGATTGCCAAGGATCGGGATGGCGCGCAGAGGCCGCACAACCCTGATCCCTGATCGATCAAGCGTGGCAGCATTGCAACAATCACGGATCCAGACGTCTCAAATCAAGGGTGTGCGGATAATCGGCAGCCGGAGTACCATCCTTGCCGACCAGCGGACCAGGAGTATGTCCTCCCGGCCGGAAGCGGGACTCCCAGCGTGATTCAGCTTCCCGGGCATTAATCGGCCGTTCTTCAAAATTACGGCCTCCGGGATGGGAAACATGCCAGGTCGCTCCTCCCAGGCTCTGTCCGGCAGCGAGGTCCACAACCTCAAATACAAGCGGAGCGTGAACCTTTACATTGGGATGCAGGGTATGAACCAGATGCCAGGCCTTGAAGCGCACACCGGCCAGGCGTATATCCGGGCTGGTAGCCGGTTGCAGCGGGACCTGAAACCCGTTACATAAAACGGCATAACGGTCCGGATCGAGATGCCTGGCCTGCACCTGCAGGCGCTCGACAGCAGAGTCGACCATCCGGGCAGTTTGGCCAAAGATAGATTCTTCACCCAGCACATGCCATGGTTCCAGTGCTGCTCTGATCTCCAGCTCAACTCCGGCAACCTGTAAACGACCACACAACGGAAACCGAAAGTCGAGGATCGGTTTGAAGAACTCGGGCTTGAAATGAAAACCGAATTGCTTGAGATCCGCGAGAATACTGTACAGATCCTGCTCCAGATAGAACGGCAGCATATACTGATCCTGCAGAGCGGTCCCAAAGCGCTTGAAAGGCATTTGATAGCCCGATTTGAGCAGCCTGGCGATTATGGCCCGGATCAACAAGGCCACGACCAGATTCTCTCGGGGCTGCGGTAACATCTCAAAGGCCCGCAGTTCAACAATCCCCAGGCGACCATCGGAACGGTCAGGAGCATACAGTTTATCTATACAGATTTCGGCCCGGTGTGTGTTGCCGGCTAAATCGGTCAGATGATGGCGCAGCAAGCGATCGATTAACCATGGTAGCGAGCCGTCCCGGGGGAAATTCTGAAATGCAATCTCCAGTTCATAGAGACTTTCATGCCGGCCCTCGTCGATGCGCGGTGCCTGGCTGGTGGCGCCCAGGAACATACCGGAAAAAAGGTATGATAGAGCCGGATGATGCTGAAAATAGGTCACCAGACTGCGCAGTAAAGAGGGGCGATTGAGAAATGGACTCTCGGCTGGAACAGGTCCTCCCAGGGTAATATGATTGCCACCGCCCGATCCGACCGGCCGGCCGTCCAGCTGAAATTTTGCGGACACCAGACCAATTGCCGCCGCCTCACTGCCAAGGGCCAGAGTCAACTCCCGCTGCTCCGGCCAGCTTTGCACTGGAGGAACGTTCACTTCGATCACACCGGGATCCGGAGTTACCAGCAGCGTTTGCAGCCGGGGATCACGCGGCGGCGGATAACCTTCCAAAAAGACCGGTAAACCAGTCTTGATCACGGCGGCTTCAATGCGCTTAATCAAGCGCAGCCAAACCTCCAGACTGGTTTGGGGCGGCAAAAAGATATAAAGAGCATTGTCCCGAGCCTCAACACACAGAGCAGTTGATAATGAGACCGCTGCCGGGTCACTTTGAGCCGATCGCAACAGCTGCTCAAAATCGGCCGCTGTAATGGGCTCATCACGCAGCTCGCGCGGCAAGGCTGGCGGCGCAGCGTAGATCTCGGCAGCAGTATCACCGCCGGGGATCGATTCCGGTCCCAGAGCGCCCAATGGCAGGCGATAGCCCATCGGTGAATCGCCAGGCATGAGGACAATGGGATCACTCAATTCACTCCATCGCGAACTGATCCAGGTCTCCCGCTCTGGCCACCAGCGCAGCGGCAATGCGTAACCCCGGATGGCCGGGAGTGGATCCAGCGGACCGGCACTGCTCTCCAGATCCCGCGGGTCACGAGCTGAACGGATATAACTGTCTTGAATACCAAATTCCAGGGCAATAGCCTTCATCAGATCTTGAGCGACATCGCCGGCAAGCTTTGGATCAGGAGCGGCATTCGCGTTATCCTCGCGGGCCAGCAGGTCTGTGCGCTCCCAAACCGGCAGTCCATCGGCGCGGTAATACAAACCCAGGGCCCAACGAGGCAGAACCTCGCCCGGATACCATTTACCCTGGCCATGAAACAAGAGTCCCCGGGGAGCAAGCCTTTTATGCAAGCGGTACAACAAACGAGCCCCGAGCAAACGTTTGCCGGGACCAAGAGCGGCAACGTTCCATTCGGCCGCGTCCGGATCATCAGCAAAAACAAAGGTCGGCTCTCCACCCATTGTTAATTGCACACCTGATCGGCGCAGCTCAGTATCAACCGCCATACCCAGCGCATCCACAGCCGCCCAGGTCGCTGTACTGTAGGGCCGGGTCTTTTCCGGTACCGGTTCGTAGCGCTCTACACGCATCTCGAACTGAAACTGCGAGTCACAAGGGTCATGCGAACCGCTGATTGGGGCCGCATTGCCGGGATCCGGGGTCGAAGCCAGGGGAATATGACCTTCGGCAGCGAGCAGGCCGGAAGTAGCATCCAGCCCAATCCAGCCGGCACCAGGCAGATAGACCTCACACCAGGCATGCA
>JAGRNA010000123.1 GCA_020441005.1 Leptospiraceae bacterium | reverse complement strand
ATGAGTTCTGCCGAACTGGGCATGATGATGCCGCATGCCGGCGGTGATTATGTGTTCCTGCGCCGGATGTACGGCCTGCCCTGGGGCTTTTTGTACGGCTACCTCAGTTTCTTTATTTCATTTAGCGGAGCTATCGCTGTAGCGGCGACAGGTGTGGTCCAGTTTCAAATCTCGGCCCTGCTCGGGTACTGGATTGACTTTGATCACAATTTGATCAGTTTTGAACTGCAGGCCCTGAATATGGGCCTGTTTGAGACCGGGGTCTGGCACTATGCATTCAAGATTCAGCACTTGTTTGCGATTGGTCTGGTGCTACTGCTAACAACCTTGAATTATTTCGGGATCAAGGCCAGCAGCGTCATTCAATCAACAATCACGATCATTCCGATTGCCTTCTTTGCAATTGCCGGACTGATCATTGTGATTCTGGCTCTGCTGGGCAGCGGTGAAACCAGTTATCTACTGTATCAAAACTTTGAAAAGGCCAGCACCGGTTCTACTGACATTACCACTTTTGCCCGGGCCCTGCTGCCGGTATTTTTTACCTACACAGGCTGGAACGCAGCCCTGTATCTGGCGGAAGATGTCAAGCGGCCGCACCGCGTGCTGCCGATATCCATGATTGTCAGCCTGTTAATCGTTTCATCGATGTATCTGCTTTTTAATCTGGTATTGCTGGCTTCGAATCCGTTTGAGGAACTTTCCGGCGCAAATTACAATTTCATTGATGCCAACAAGCGCGCCTGGGGCATATTGATCGGCGACTGGGCTGGTGACTTTTTAAATGTAGTGATTGTACTCCTCATTTTGGCCGGTCTGAATACGACCATACTGGCTGGCAGCCGCATGTATCTGGCGATGGCCCGCGACGGCATTTTCCCCGCACAGGCAGCCAAACTGCATTCAAGGCATAACACACCCTACATCAGCCTGTGGGCCCAGGCCGGGATCACCTGCCTGATTATCTTTGTATTTTTGGACTTTGATAAAATCCTGAGCGTCACCACCATGACGATGATCTTTCTGTCGATGCTGACGATCAGCACAGTCTTCATATTGCGCCGGCACACAAGTGAAGAATACACCACTATCCGGGAAGCGAACAAAAAACTGTTCCGGGTTTTGGGTTACCCATGGATGCCTCTCTTGTATATCGGCTTGTCACTGTTTATCCTGTTTGGGGCGATCTTCGGCAGTGATGTCGGTGCCGGCCAGGCCATCATCGGCGGGGCCTTGATCGCAATTGGCTATATCGTCTATGTCATCTTCGGCTACGTGAAGCGCCGTTCACGAAAATAGCAATCAGTGTAGTATGGCCTAACCGACGAGATCGGGCTTAGCGCTACCCATTGACTGGTTAGACCTGCACAGGGGGTCGAATCTATAGTTATCCCTTATTGTATCATACCACAAAGGTGTGACAAGGAATCCGATTTTTCAAAATTTTTACAGTTCAAAAAAAGAATTGACAAATTACTTATCGCATGTTATGTTGCCCCGATTTGAGCCCAGTCGGGCCGTCTGCCAGCCGGCTATTCAGACGCGACTATTTGCAGCCCACCACCAGGTCCATCCCGCCCTCACATAACCTGGGGGAATAGATCTGATCTGTATAACCACTTTAGTCGTGCCTGCAGGATTCCGGGCCTTGCACGCTAGTAACGAACAGTAAGATCACAAGTTGATCCATCCGGTTGCTGGATCAGACACCGCTGAAGGTGCAGCTCGAAGTGCAGGTTTCGTAGACGACAATCTCGGCCAGCTCAGGCAGGTCCGGCTTGATCTTGTCCCATAACCATACGCACAGGATCTCGCTGGTCGGATTATCCAGGCCCTGAATATCGTTCAGGCAATAATGATCCAGGTACTGTTCCACAATCGGTTTGACAACTCTGGAAATATCACCAAAATCAATGAACCAGCCGGTATCCGGATCAATCGGACCACGGCAGATCACATCGAACTTCCAGGAATGACCGTGCATCCGGCGGCACTTGTGACCCTCCGGCACCTTCGGCAAATAATGGGCCGCTTCAAATCGAAATTGCTTACAAATGGCGACTTCCCGGCCGGCTGGATTGGAATCAGACATAATGATCGTTTACTCTGGAAATCATTTGGAGAGTCGGACAACGGTCAAGCCGCTTCTGTGATAAAATTATTTCTTGTGCCCCCGCTTTAGTACAGAAAGGTATTCTCTTAAATCAAACCGGCCCGTTGGTGCCGCTTGTCATTACCCTTCCACAGGCAGAGATTCGAGGAGCAGAACTTGTCACGAGATACAGATGTATTGAAACTAGGCTCCGGTGTCCTGATAAATCGGCGGATTGGCCAGCGTGCCGTACTCCTCGACCGGGCCCGTGAAAAAAAGCTGCCTGTTCCTCCCGGTGTCATCATCACCGACGAACTCATTCGCGAGTGCTACTCCAGTGTTGGTTCCACTATGCCGGGCAAAAACAGCAACCGTCAGCGCAGCCAAAATGTACGCCTGGTTCGCGAAGATTTTCTGCGGGACCGTTTACTCACCGCACTGCCGCTTTTGAGTACCGACAAATGGAAACAGGATCTCAGTCGCGGTGATGGCCGCTTCAAGATTGCCATTCGACCGGTATTCTCCCTGGACAATGGTGAAAGTGAGCCACCGCCGGCAGCCTTTCATACAGAGTTGAACATCGAAGGGTCGAGCGCAATTATGATCCTGGATGCCATCAAGGCAGTGCTCGCCTCGGCCCATGCCTATGAACAGGCAATGTATGCCGAACAGATAGAAACAGACGGGGATGACCAGGCTGATAACCCGATTCTGCGCGGCCATAATCTGCGTCGGGATGTTTTATTGATGCCCATGGTTTCCGCGCGCCAATCAGGACTGGCCTTTATCCAGCATGATTATGAAGAAGATATCGTCTATTGGACGGACGGCTACGGTATCGATCTGACACAGGGCAAGGAAGACGGCGTCAGACTACTTTTACCCAGGCTACGCAATGGCGAAAGCAACACCACCGGTAACGCAGACCCGCTGTTTGCGGGCCGCTTGCAACGATTGATCTATCAAATCCGATTGATCTTTGGAGAGAACCGGGATTGGGAGATCGAATGGGCCGATGACGGCACTGATCTATGGCTGTTGCAAATCCGACCCATGACCCGTATGGTGGAACGCCAGGAATTTCTAAGCAATCTATGGGAAAGCGAGATTTGTGGCGCAAAACTGTCTTTGTTTACGGCAACCCTGTTCGCTCAGTCTATTAACAAGGCCTTTTCTTTTTTGAAAGTTATGAGTCCCGCCTTTCCGGTGCGACGCGACCTGATAGTTGTGAGCAACGGACATCTATATATTAATATTAGCCTTTTGCTGGACTACATGCGCATTTTAGGACTGCCGTCGCGGCTTATCCTGGACAGCATGGTACCTTGTGTATATCATCCCCTTTTGCCCGCCTTTGGCTGGAAAATGCGACGCCTGGTGTTCCACTGGCCGGTTTTATGGCGACTATGGCAGGCCCGCTTGCGATTGGGTTCCAGTGTCAGAGAGCATGGCGAGAGTCTCGTTCTGCACAGCAAACGACTCAGCGGTTCCCTGACAGATAACATTGTGCAGTTCATTCGCTGGCTAGCGCCGGTTTTCAAGGACCTGATGCTGATTCAACTAGCCCTGAACTATCCCCTGCGCACACTGTACAAGGCCGGAGTGCTGGATGCCTGGTTGTTTCGCTTTCGCGGTCAACTGGCAAAACTGCGCGCCATTCAGGCACAATACCAAACAGACCTGGCCATCCAGGTCCAGACAAACGACCAGCTGGATGAGGAAGGTCCAGTTGTAAACGACACCAGTGCCATTCAACTAGCCGCCAATGAACAGGTGCTGCATTGGCTGAGTGCAGCCAATATAAGTTGGGATCTGGCTCGTCCACCTGGCCAGGAAGGTGACCGTCAAGACCTGGCGGATTCCATACTTGAAAACTCCAAATCACTCCCTGCCACTCCTGGTCCGGGGTTCAAGGGGGCCTTGCATTTTTGGCAGTGGTGGAAACTGAAGCGACTACTTGATTTACGGAATTTGATCGGATTGCGGCTCCGCGAATCCTTGCAGCATTTTAGAGAGTATATGCTCGCATTGCAGTCCCACGAAGAAAATCTTTGGCAACGGACAGTGGATGAGGTAATCTCCGGTGAATTCGTCCATGAGGGCGCCGCTGGACCGCGCACCCAGGCGAAGCCGGCCCTGATTGTCAGTCAAATCACCTTGCAAAGCCCGGAAGGCAAACAGCTTGTTAGCCAGGAAAAACTGAGTTTGCCAGCCAAACGCAAGACGGAAATCGCAGCCTGTCTTTATTCCTGTCCGAGCGAGAATTATGAATACAAGGGTCGCTTGTTACCATGGAAAAATATCGCCCAGGCCACCAATGAAGATATCCTTTTTGCGGACCAAATCAAACTCGCTGATGCCGCGCTGATCCCGAACTGCAAGGGGCTGGCATTGAACCGACTGGCTCTGTTCTCACCTCTTTCCTTGCATTTGCGGGCGGCTGGTGTTCGTATGCTGATCGGCAAAGGCGATTCCGGGGCGCTAAAAAGCGGCGATATGGCTCAACTGCCCTATCCTGAAGGTCCCTTGAAGATCAAAAGCAGCATGGCGCCGGCCAGCCGTAAAAAAGTGACTCGCAAAACAACCGCCTCTTGATCCAGCGCTAGTAGAGAATTTGCTCCAGCGACAAATCCTGGCCGGTATACTGGATGCTGCGTATGCCCAGCTTCCGGGCGGCCTGACAATTTGCGGCCAAATCGTCGATAAAAACACACTGACCGGCACCCAATTGCATCGTTTTCAAAAGTCGTTGATAGAAAGCTGGATCTGGTTTGCGCAGTCCTTGCTCGAAAGATAAAAAAACATGATCTACCTGATCAAAAATGGGAGTCCGAGGTCGCAGCCACTCAATATGGGCCGGATTGGTATTCGATAAAAACGCGGTTTGCAAATCTGGTCGGTGAACACACTCCTGCAGCAATTGCAGATTTTTTTCAATGGGTTGAAATATATTACACCAGATTTCGATAAACTCCGCAACTGATCCATTAAATCCGGCAAAGTCCAGCCAGCGCTTGAAAAACTCCGCCGCAGTCAGGGTGCCGTCCTCCAGGGCGATATTATCGGGATGTTCAGCCAATAGATGATAAAAATCTTGCGGATCAGGACGTATTCTGCCCCGCAACCGCTGCATGGCAATCCCCCAATCAAAGTCGAACAATACGCGGCCCAAATCGAATATCACAGCGGCCGTCCCGGTCTTCGTTTGAGTCATGGACAATCTGTATCGGCCTGTGTTCGTCCGCAAAGCAAGTTTTGCATTACAACCGACTAGTTGTGTAAAAAGTCAGGTAGCGATTTGGAATTTTTCGATTGTCACAATAGCCAATCGCATTTTCTTTCCTAATGAGGGCCTTTTGCATGCTTCCCATACTTTCCTTTCGGCCAGCCCGCACTTCTTCCCGATTCTATTGCACGCTCCTGCTAATTTCCGCTTTGCTGTCTGCAGGGCCGGGCTGCAAGGATGATCGAGCGATTCATGTCTACCGAACGGCCAAATCAGCAAACTTGCAAAAAGAATCCGGCTCTGCCGGTCTGGGCTGGAATATGCCCGCCGGCTGGAGCGTGCGCGACGGAGATGCCATGCGTTTAGCCAGCTTCAGCGCGCCTGGCCCGGCCGGAGAAGCTGACGTTTCCATTGTCCGATTAGCGGGTGACGGGGGCGGATTAGCGGCCAATATCAACCGCTGGCGTGGACAGATACAACTGGCCCCGCTTGCAGAGAATACAATCTTGAACCAAATGCAGCGCGAGCAGGGTAAACTGGGCGTCTTTAAATGGATCCAGCTGACCAACCCTGGACTGGGCAGCAATGCAATCTACGGCGCGGTGCTGCAAAGCAAGCGCGGCGTAGTCTTTGTGAAAATGAACGGCAGCCTGGAAACGCTGCGCGCCAACCAGGAGTATTTTTTGCAGCTTTGCCGATCCATTACGGAAAAAACGACCAGCCAGTCGTCAAATCCATAATTTTGCCCCGGACCCGAACGAATCAAATATTTGTAAATCATGATGCCATCCAGAATAAACATGCCACCCCTCGTTTGGAAAATACTGAAATGGAGTTCCGACACACGCGTCTTCTTTTTTGCCTTGATCTGGCTTTCTTTTCTGGTTATCGCCGGCACCCTGGCGCAGGCGGATCTGGGTCTCTACCAGGCGCAGCAGAAGTACTTTTCAGCCTGGATCCTGTGGATCTGGTACATCCCCTTACCGGGCGGTTCGCCGGTTCTGACTATAGTATTTGTGGGCCTGCTCGTAAAATTAATTTTCTTTACAAACTGGAAGCCCCGGTTTTACGGCACCATCGTCGTCCACTTTGGCGCGCTGTTACTGCTGTTCGGCTCCTTTTTGACCGCCGCCTTCAGTTCCGAGGGCGCCATGGTGATCCCGGAAGGCGGTCGGACGGCTTTTGTACGCGATTACCATGCAATCGAGCTGGCTATCACCAATCGCGCCAATCCCGAATTTGATGAAACCGTTACCTTTGCAGCCGGTTGGCTCAAATACGGCGAAGTGATCCACCATGAGCAACTGCCCTTTGACCTGGAAATAATCCAGTACTGCGCGAATTGCCGCCTGGAGCGCCGCTCCGGTCCGCCTCCATCGTCAGAATGGAAGGGCATGGCGCGCAATTTCAACCTGACGGAAATCCCCCTGCATAAGGACGACAGCAACAATATGGCCGGCCTGGTGTTTCGTATCAAGACCAAAGCAAATGCAAACAACAACCAATTGGACGGCATTTACGCCATCTTCGAAAATATGAATATACCGCAAGCCTTCAAACTGGCTGGCGGAGATTATCTACTAGAGATCCGGCACGAGCTGCGACAGCTGCCCTTCGAAATTGAACTGATTGATTTTGTCAAGGAAGATCACCCGGGCACCCAAATGGCCCGCAGCTACAGCTCGGAGGTCAACCTGATAGACAGCGATGTACATCAGCGCGTACTGATCAGCATGAATCACCCCCTGCGCCATAAGGGCTACACCTTGTATCAATCTTCCTTTATTCAGGCTGGAATGGGTGAAACCACGGTGCTCGCAGTAGTGGAAAATGTTGGCCGACTGTTTCCCTACATCTCCAGCTTAATCATGTGTATCGGACTCTTATTGCACCTGCTGATCAAGATGCCGGTCCTGTTTCATAATCGCAGCAACGCGGGAGGGGAGCAATAATGCAAACCATTGATTATCGCCCCACTTTGCCGGTCATCAAAGGCCTGTTTTGGGCCCTGCTCGTGCTCCAATCGGGATTGTACACCCATTGTAGCAATTCATCAGCGGACATCGGTCAAAAACTGGCCAAGGTACCAGTCCTGCACGAGGGACGCATCAAACCGCTGGATACCTTTGCCCGCGTACACTTGCTGGCTTTTTACGGTCGCAGCACGCTACCGGGTATCAGTCCCATGGATTGGCTGCTAGAATTGCTCTTGAACCCGCAGTCCGCCTACAATCGGCCGGTATTTAAACTGCGCAACCAGGACACAGTCGCAGCCCTGAAACTGCCGTCCAAAGACAAGATGGTCTATTCCTTTGCCGAGCTTTCGGGCGGGATGCGCGAATCCTATGAAGATATCCAGCGGCTATTTCGATTGCAGCAAAAAGACCTGAGTCCTGTGCAAAGCGAAATGCTGCGCACCTACCAGGCTGCCATGGTGTACTACGAAATTAGCCGGTCGTTGTCCCTGATTTTGCCGGAATACGAGATCAAAACCGAGCGACTGGCCCGCGAGCTACAGCTGCCCCAAAACACCGGTCTGACCTACATGCAGGTTTTTGGCAAGGAACGACAGATCCAGAATCTGGCCCAAAAACTCATCCATAAGGATCCCAATACCTTTAGTTCCTACGATCTGGATCTGCTAACCATTGGACAGCATTTGCAATTCATGCAAAGCGACGCCCAGACTGAAATTCTGCGAATTGTTCCGCCGCTATGGCAGGATGACGGTGATGTTTGGTATTCGCCGTGGGCGGTTGTGCAGCGCGGACGCGGATCGGCGCAAAGCGCGCGCTATCTGGATTTGTGGCACAATCTGGCCATTGCCTGGCGTAGCCAGGACCAGCAGCAATTGACAACCAGCGCTGCGGCCTTGCAGGAACTGGCTGGTGAGATTACCGAGCGCCAGGTAAATCATTCCCGATTGCTATTGGAATATTACTATAGTCTGCTGGATTTTTTTACCTGGAGTCTGGTTTTCTATGTGGCCGCCTTTTTATTGCTGCTGGCCAGCTGGATTACGCAGCCCGAACGCCTGTACCGCGCCAGTTGGTACACGCTGCTGATCGCTTTCATTCTACACACCATCGGTTTGCTCTTCCGGGTGTATATCATGGAACGTCCCCCGGTTTCCACTCTGTACGAATCTATTCTATTTGTGGGATTCATTGCTGTTGCCGGCGGGCTATATCTGGAAAAAATCAAGTCTAACGCGACCGGCATCATGCTAGGCAGTGTAATGGGAGCGGCCCTGCAGTTTGTGGGCCTTGGTTACGCCGCCGACGGCGACTCGATGGGTATGCTGGTCGCTGTGCTAAACACCAATTTCTGGCTGGCTACGCATGTGGTCACCATCACGATCGGTTATGGCACCAGCTTTGTGGGCGGATTTTTGGGACACGTCTATCTGGTGCGACGCTTCTGGCAGCCCGAAAAAAAAGAAGAGTTGAACGATTTGTACAACACCATGATCGGCGTCAGCCTGGTCGCGCTGTTCTTTGCCATGTTCGGTACCATCCTGGGCGGCATCTGGGCGGATCAATCCTGGGGCCGTTTTTGGGGCTGGGATCCCAAAGAAAACGGGGCTCTACTGATTTGTTTATGGCTATTGATCGCCTTGCATGGCCGGTTGTCTGGTTACTTCAAGGCTATCGGCTATGCCCTCGCGATGGTCTTTACCAACATCATTGTGGCTCTGGCCTGGTTCGGAGTCAATCTGCTCAACATTGGCCTGCACTCGTACGGTTTTACAGATAGTATTGCCCTGAATCTGCTACTATTCTGTAGTGCTGAGCTCATGTTCATGGCTGTGCTGTACATAATGATTCAATACAAATTGGAGCGCAGACCAGGCTAGGACGCCGGGACCCGGCACCGGCACCGGCCACTGGCGTTCACTGATTCCAGATTTCTTCAATACGGGCGATGTACTTTTCGATGGCAGTGCGAATCGTTGCCTCGGAGGCACCCGTATCGGTCTGTAGCTGTTTGCGAACCTGAATCATGACCCCGCGAATAAAACGACGGCGGGACTCGAGATCACCGTCTTCCAGATCTTCCATATCCTTGCCGGTTTTTTCCTTTTGTTCCGCAATCGCTTTGTTGATCAGCAAAACGGCCTTATCAATCGGGATTAAAATATAGCGCTCTAAAATCCGGGCGCCTTCTTGCACCAGCTGCAACTGCCTGTTCGAAAAAACCATCACATTCTCCAAACACCGGCATTAAAATCCGGAATGGGGGCATTAGCGCAGACTTGCAGGCAAAGGCCAAGCACTTTGCGCGTGTCCGCCGGATGAATGATGCCGTCGTCCCACAGTCGGGCACTGGAATATACAGCATCAGATTTTTGGTTGTATTCGTCCAGAATCGGCTGCTTGAACGCCGCCAGTGCGTCGGGCTGCATGGACTCGCCCGTACGGGCCAGTTGGTCCTGTTTGACGGTGGCCAATACGGAGGCGGCCTGCTCGGCGCCCATCACCGAGATGCGGGCATTGGGCCACATCCACAAGAAGCGCGGCGCGAAGGCGCGACCGCACATGCCATAGTTGCCGGCTCCGTAGGATCCGCCGGTTACGATCGTAATTTTGGGCACATTGGCGTTGGAAACGGCAGTGACCAGCTTGGCTCCATCGCGCGCAATGCCGCCCGCTTCATATTTTTTACCAACCATAAAGCCGGTGATATTTTGCAAAAATAATAACGGAATTTTACGCTGGCAGCACAGCTCGATGAAAT
>JAGRNA010000122.1 GCA_020441005.1 Leptospiraceae bacterium | reverse complement strand
TCTGGAGTCTACATCATTCGACTTCATTTGAGCCATGGCGATGTGCTCACACAGCGATTTGCTTTCTAATTGGACGATTCGGGATTCGGAGTTCGGGATTCGGGATGATCAATCGAAGTAGCCTCTCTATGAACTTTGATCTCTGAACTTTGATCTCTGATCTCTGATCTTTGAACCTGCTACCCGTTTACCCTGACCGAGCGAAGCGAGCGTCACGGGCTACCCGTTTACCCAACCATTTATCCATTCACATTCTGAATTCTTAATCCCGAATCCCTACTTTTGCACGCTTACTTCATGTGGGAAAAAATCTCGGTATTTGTTCTGCGTAATCGGCTGCTGCTGATTATCTCTCTCGCACTGCTAACGGCATTCATGGTGTATCAAGCCACGTTTGCGCAGTTGACGTATGACAACCCCAAATTCATTCCGGATAACGACGAAGAATACAAGGCTTACCAAACGTTCAAGAAAACCTTTGGAGACGATGGCAGTGTTTTAGTCATTGGAATTGAAACCGATCAAATTACCAAGCCGGCATTCTTCAACGCCTGGTGTGATCTTTCTGATCGCATCGAAAAGAAAGAAGGCATCCAGCAAGTGCTCTCACTGGCCAACATTCCCAAACTGGCCATTGGTTACGAAACCAATTACATCGAAAACGACAGCTTTATCCGGGAAGTTTTTGTTCAGAAACAGGTTATTCAAGAGTCGGTACAGTCGCAGGCTGAGCTGGACTCACTGATGACCGAGATCAAAAATCTCCGGTTCTATGAGGGCATCATCTTCAATGATTCCGGAAATTTTACGCTGATGGCCATTACGCTCAAAAAGAGCATTTTGGATTCCAAGAGGCGCATCTCCTTTGTGAATGAACTGGTTGATGATGTGGATCAGGTGTGCCGTGAACACGACGTTCAGGCACATTACTCCGGACTTCCGTATATCCGCACCAAGTTTTCCAAACGGGTAGAAACCGAACTACGTGAGTTTACGGTGCTTTCCATGCTCATCACCGCCCTCATCCTGTTGTTTTTCTTCCGATCCCTGTACATCCTCATTTTTGCCATGATTGTGGTGATGAGCGGTGTGTTCTGGAGTATGGGAATATTGGTACTCCTCGGATTCAAGATTACCATGTTCATTGGCCTTCTGCCTCCGTTGATCGTGGTGATTGGAATAGCCAACTGCATCTACCTCATCAATAAATACCATGATGAGTACCGGGCACATCGGAATAAAATTAAAGCCCTCTCCCGGGTCATTTCCAGAGTGGGGATTGCCGTATTCTTTACCAACCTTACAACGGCCATCGGGTTTGGGGTTTTTATCCTAACCGGATCAACCGTTTTACAGGAATTTGGTCTCACCGCCTTCCTAAGCGTGATGGCTGTGTTTATGATTTCAATCATTCTCATCCCCATCATATTTAGCTACCTGCCTGAACCTCCGGAACGACATACGAAACATCTGGATCGCAAGTTCCTGCAGAAGCTCATTGAAAAACTCTCCCACATCGTAACCAACAAACGCCGCACGGTATATATCGTAACCGGTGTGGTTGTGGTAGCCATGATTATTGGTATGAGTCTGGTGAATGCGGTTGGGTTTATGGTGGACGACATCAGCAAGAGCGACCAGATCTACAAGGACCTCAAGTTTTTTGAGCGAAATGTAAAAGGCGTTCTTCCGTTTGAAATTGTGGTGGACACCAAGCGTCCTGGTGGGATTCAGGATCCTTCCATCCTCCGAAGGATGAATACGTTTGAAAAGGATGTTCTGGGCCGATACTCGGAATTGTCGCGATCTATTTCCATTGCCCAGGTAATCAACTTTGCCCGGCAAGAAATGCATGACGGGAATCCGCTTTTTTATCGAACTCCGGGCAACATGGAACTATCTCAGATCATGAATCTGATGCCGTCATCGGGCGACAGTAAAAATTCCAAGATGATCCGATCGATGATCGATTCGGTGAATAGCAAGGCCCGGATTTCAGTGCAGATGGCCGACATCGGCACGAAGAAAACCAAGGTGCTCAAACAAGAAATTTTGGCCGCTGCCGATAGTGTTTTCAACTACCGCAGGAATGGGGATGAGTTGGTACCGGTAGACAGCAGTGAACGCATCGACATACGATTGACCGGAACATCCGTCATTTTCGTAAAAGGAAATGATTACCTGAACCGAAACCTCTTGATCAGTTTGATTGTAGCCTTCGTGGTGATTGGTCTCATCATGGCCACCATCTTTATGATTCCGTTGGCGCCCTTGCGCATTTTTCTGCTAGGCCGCGCCTTGAAACTGGCGATCATCTATTTCAAACTCGGCATCTCAGGCAGGCGTTTGCAGCGGATCAAGCTCGAACAGCTATCCTTTCGCTTTCGCGATGTGGCCCTGGACGCATTAGCCGATGCTGTCTTCAAACAGTCCCTTTTTCGAGTGGAAGAGGTAATGCTGCGCCTGGACTACAATAAACTGGCCCGCGATGTTTTGGCCACACACGACGAGGGCCTGCGGCGAGCGATCGTGGATCATGTCCAAAGCAATCGAATGCTCGGGGATTTAGGCAAGCTGCCCTTTATGAGCGCCATTACCAATGAGCTGGGTGCCAGTACAGCCGAGACCGTTCTGGACCTGATGAAAACAGAGGTCTTGGGCTCGGTTTTTCACGATATTACAGCCCGGATTCTCAGTGATATGCATTCCAGCCTGCAGGAGCTGGATCTGGTCCGTATCACCGGTACTGATCAATACAAAGTGGTCAAGCATGGTCTTGAAGATAGCCCTGATAGCGCTGCTGTCCCCGGCAATACCGAGGCCGATACCACGCATTTTCTGGATGCTGACCAGGACGCTGCAATCACAGAGCATAAAATTATGCCCTGATTGACTGTCCTCTGAACCATTGCTGATAACCTGAGTGGGCTATCAAACGGCACGCCTGATATAAAACAAGCTGACATATCGCAGAATTTTGGAGATCCTGTATGCATGGCCATCGATCCTTGCGGTACTGCAGGCCGGACCCCAGGTCCGTCATCCAGAGCCCGGCAGTGCTTCGCATGGTCAGGCATCATCCTGATGCTGATCTATAACTGCATTTGGCTCCTGCTGGTTTGGCATTGGCACCGCTACTGGGGCCTCGGCGGCATCGGCCTGGCCTGGATCATTTATCGATTCTGCGGCCCGGGTTGCCCATCAGGGTCCGGCCGATACGTCCCTGGACTGATTTATAGTGTGCAGCAACTGCTCATCAGCGGTCTGGCAGCCTGGCTGCTGCTCTGTTGGCAGTATGAGTCAGCCCCATTTACCTGGCATGCTAGCTGGCAACCCATCAACTTCCTGCACATGCTAGGCCGCATGCATCATTGGCTGGACATAGCCTTTTATGGGTGGGCACTACTAACCAGTATGGGCTGGACTCGTTCCGGCTAGCGCACCTCAGGTCAGGCTTGTTCTGGCCAGGAAGTGGCCCGACACCAACGCCAGCTCGTCTTCCAGGGCCTTGCGCGCCGCCGGCAGCTCATCCAAAGTAGAAATGTTCTTATTACACCTCAAACTGGCATAGAGCTTTATTTTGGGCTCTGTTCCGGACGGTCGAATGGTCAGCTTGCCGCCGCCCTCGAGCAAGAGTTGAATCACATTGGAAGCTGGCAGGGTCTTGAAAATGCCCTGGTCTGCATCACCGCTTGCCTTTTGGCTTTGATAATCCAGCACTCCGATTACCTTGCGGCTGCCCAGGGTCCAGTCGGTCAGACTGGAATCACGCAGCTCCTGCAGCGTCTGTTGAATACGAGCCTGACCCTTGCTGCCCTTCAGGGTGACGCTTTTCAGGTCCTCCAGATACAGTCCGTATTTCAGGTAAATCTGGTTCAAATAGTCGATCAAGTTGCCTTCAGCAGCCGCAATTTCGCACAACAGCAAGGCCGATGCCAGTGAATCTTTATCACGCACAAAATCAACTGGCAGATAGCCATAAGACTCCTCGCCGCCGAAAAGGTAGCGATCGCGGGGACCATAGGGGGCCTCCTGATTTTCAATCAGGCGCATTTGTTCGGCGATATACTTAAAACCGGTCAGAACGTCGTGACAGATCAGGTTATTTTTTTCCGCAATCCGGGCTTGCAAGTCAGTCGTGACAATCGTCTTCATAATGTGCCATTGGACATCAGCCTTGCTGCCTGCACTTTGCTCAGCTAGCCAGGCACACATAATACTGCCCAGCTGATTGCCATTCAGGTTTTCGTACGATCCGTCGGGCATCCGCACACCGGCCCCCAGGCGATCCGCATCCGGATCGGTTGCCAGAAATAAATCAGCGCTGCGCCTGGCTGCCAACTCCTCCGCCAGTTTGAGAGCCTCGCGTTCTTCCGGATTCGGATAACTGACGGTCGGGAATTCACCGTCTGGTTCCGCTTGCTGGGGCACCATTTCTACGCGAAAGCCGTATTTTTCCAGCAGGCCAGGCAGCCAGGGACCGCCAGTCCCGTGCAACGGGGAATAAATCAGTAATAGCTGCGATCTGCGATCGGATTTGCGGCCCACAAAG
Organism: Leptospiraceae bacterium; assembly: GCA_020441005.1. Taxonomy (GTDB): domain Bacteria; phylum Spirochaetota; class Leptospiria; order Leptospirales; family Leptonemataceae; genus JAGRNA01. Next base: position 9,006 of record JAGRNA010000122.1, on the reverse strand, counting down.
AAAAGCTTTTGAAACTCCTGGTAATAGGATTTGCGAACCTCGGGTCCCACCAGGGCGACCCCTTTTTGGTACACTGGATCCGTTGGCGAACGGAATGCAATGTCCGACCAGCTGCCGGCGTCTTCAATGGTCGCTTCCAGATCGCTTTGCATCTGGCCGACCATCTGAGATCCATCATGCATATAAACTTTGTAGCCGTTGTACTCGGGCGGATTATGCGAGGCTGTAATCACCACCCCGCCGCTAGCCTTGAAATGCCGAATCCCATAGGACAATAACGGAGTGGGTGTGACTCCATCAAAAAGATAGACCTGCAGACCTAACCCGGCAGCCACTCCGGCAACGGTTTGCGCAAACTCGGGACTCATGCGACGCGAATCATGGGCGATTACCAGCGCAGTATTTTTGGGATAGTGCTTTTTGAGAAATCGACATAAACCCATGGTGGTGCGTCCCACCGTCCAGGCATTCATGCGCCCGGCTCCGTTGCCGATCAGCCCGCGCAGACCGCCAGTCCCAAATTGCAAGGGATGCAAATAATCATCCAGATGGGGCGCATCCATTCCGCGGGTGTATTGATACCAGGTTTCGGCAGCTTCTTCGCGGACGTCTAGCGGAAAGCAATCAGCGGTCCATTCCAGGATGCGCTCCCTTTCCGCGGCGTTGATTGTATCGTTCTGGGCACTGTTCATAGTCTATCTCCGTCGATTGCGCCGCCCTCACAGCCGGCCGGGCTTTCAAGAACCGCTGGCAATCGCTTTCACGGTTCGAATCAGCACATCGGGCTGAAATGGCTTTACAATCCATTCAAAAATATTCAGGTTTTGGGATTCCTCTTCCACTCCCTCACGCGATTCGGTAGTAAGCATAATGACGGGCAGGGTCGCGAAGGCCGGATTTTGGCGCAGGCGAGCGACAAGCTGCAGACCGGAAATCCCGGGCATATTGATGTCCGAAATCAAGAGATCGGGCGTTGCAATGCTCTCCAGCAGTGCCAGGGCAGCCTCCCCGTCACCGGCTTCCTCGACGGTATGGTTTTCCTTTTCCAGAGTGGAGCGCACGATCCGCCGGATAAAATCAGAGTCATCAACGATTACTATATTCATAGCCCCTAACCTGTCAGGCCTGACGATTGACATAGTCAATTTGATCGGTAATTCGCGCCAGATCCCTGTTTTTGGTGTGGATTCTTGCTATTACTCTGAAAAGACTGTCCGCTTGTCCAGCAGTTTCCTCGATCTCACGGCTTTGATGCCGAATTTTTTCCAATAGAACCGCGCTATGGCTTTCTTTTTCGACAATTGATTTCATATCGAGCAGCCTGGTCCAGGAACTGGTAGCTTTTTCAGTCAGATTACCGGATAGACGCTCCAGATCCACGCTTAAATCTTCCATTTCATGGATCACACCCTTCTGGGTTTCCATGATATGCTTTAAATCTTGCAGCATTTTGGTATTGCTGGCGATCAGCTCCTTGAAAACCACGCTCCCGAACATACCCGGCACTAGCACCGGCACGATGGCCTGCAAAACCAGCGCGCCCCCCGGTACATGCTCATTAAAAAATTGCCACAAATTCACTAACTGCGCCACAATAATGGCCATGAAGGCTATACTGATGCGCCAGGCAAAACGCTCCCGATACTTGAGATTCAATACGATTAAAAAAATCAGGATAAAGACGAAATAAATCACAAAGAGCAACTGCAACCAGGACTGATGAAAGCCGCGACCAGGGTCAGGACTTTGCAGCCAGTAAAACTGCATGCCGAAGTAGGCAATGCCAATCCCGATCAGGTTGGAATGAAAAAACAGGTCGAATCGGCGCTGATTGCGCTCGGCCAGAAAATCATAAATAAATGCCCGCGCCAGGGCCAGCACGATCACCACGAAGACTGTATTGTGAATCAAGGGAAAAAATTCATCACCAGGCTGCAAATCCTCAAATTGCTTTAAATAATAAATGCCGGCACTGAAAAAATTCAACAAGGTGATCGAAAAGCTCGCCACCAGCTTGTAGACCAGGTCCGATTTCAACGTTCGGAAATACTCCGCCGCCAGAATATAAACCATAGCCCCAAACAGAATTGTCTGCACCAGGTGCAAGACGGCCAATCCGCCATCCGTCTGCAGCTGCGCCAAAAGGGACATTCAGTCTCTGCTCCTGGCCGCTTTTTGCTGACGCTGACCCAGCTTCTGTAAAAGAAAAAAAAGCAACACCAGGGCGAAAAACAGAACTGGTGCAAAAATACGACTAACCCAATCAAAGCGCACAATCCAGAGGGTACTGACCAGTTCAATCAGAATCAGGCTCAGCAAGAAATAGATCAGGTTGCGGCGTGAAATATGATCGCAGATCAAGGCGCCCAGGGGTGCACCGAAGATAACAATCGGAATACATACCAGCCAATAGTCAAAAGTGACTCCGCTGACAGTCCCTAGCCAAAAACCATGCACGGCAAATCCAAACAGGGCATTCAGGGCCATTAGCAGTACGGATGTGGGTGTGGCCACCTTCTCCGAAATATTGTAGTAGGTGACGAGCAGTGAGAACGTCAGAAAGTCAATCCCGTTACCGACAAGGGCGGTGCAGATTCCACCCGCAAAGCCGACAATCGATAGCGGCAACCAGGCAGTCCGGGTGCCGTACCTGATCTGGTCAAATCGTGCCGAATCAGAGTGACGAAATTCCAGAAACAGCACAAATCCAAAGGATGCAGTGAGTATGGTAAAAGCGATTTTATACCAGGCACCAGGCATGAGGGGCGCAATCAGAAAGGTACCGGCCAAAAAACCAAAGCACCCCGCCAGTGAGCTGTAAATCACCGCCTGGGAGATGATGCGAATGCGATATTTCAGGATCACAATCGAAGCCGCGCCCATGCCGACCGTCTGTATCGCCAGCGAAAAGGTGCGCGCAATTTCCGGCTGTATATGTAATAGCTTGGTAAAGACGGGAAAGGCAATGGCCCCGCCCCCTTCAGAAGTGGCGCCCGCGACAAGTGAACCAAAGACCATGGTGAGTGAAATGGGCCAATGATCAAGCATCAGGTGCCATTTCTCGGCATACACCATATAGACCAGCCATAGCCCCAGGATCACCAGCGAGGGCAGGAAATAAAAAATACGATTCTCAATAGGGACCCGATTGCTATCCCGTAAAAAGCTGTCCGGTTTCATAAGGTCGGCTTCTTGTATTGGAAGTAATCGGTCACTTCACCCAGGCGGGTATACAGCAATTGCAACTCGTCCACCAGCTTTACCTGGCGCTCGCGATCACCATCCTGGATGGCTTGCCGCAGGGCTGTTACCTGCTCTGTGCCGCTGGTGTGCGTGTTGGCGATCAGGAAAAGCAACTCATTGGTATTGGTCGTCAAATCGTTCAGGACGCTGGCCAATTGACCCAGTTCATCCTTGCTTTGGAGCTGGAAACGGGTATTCAAATCTCCCCGGGCTACCTTACGGGCGCCATCGATAATCTTCTCCAGGGGCAGTAGAATCATGCGAATCAGGACCAGCATTACTCCGGTGATGCCAAGGCTGAATATGGTGAACACAGCGACAAACTTCCAGTGCAGTTTTTTAAACTCGCCAAGGATCGCCTTACCGGACGGCGTCCCTCCCATCCGGGTAAAAGCGGCCTGTACCTGGCGATCGACCAGAGCGCTGTTTTCCCGGTTATTGAAATTCTGTTCCATTGCGCGCAGTTCCTGCAATTCCCGGCGGCGGGCATTCACCATGGCTTCCAGGGTCAGGAATGGTTTATGCAAGGCAGACAAGGCCGTCGGGTCGCCGAAGGCCGCATCAGAAGCGCGCCATTCATTGAGACTTTCACTCAGTCTTTCATTGAGCAGCCAGTTCATTTGCCAGAGCAGGTTCTCTTTGGTCTTGACATCATTGACCTGCCAGGTAAAGAAAAGGACCCCGCCGCTAAACAACAGGAAAACGATCAGGAAGTAATAAACAGTTCGTTTCCAGATAACGCTACTTTGTTTTTTGTTCATAGACATCGATACAAGTTTTGCATCCGGGAATCTTAAATCCTGAATTTACAATTGATCCAGAACAGTCCGCAATTCATCGACTGTAAAGGGCTTGCGCATCCGACCGACGATCCGGGACTCCAGTTCGGCCTCAATCCCGTCCAAAAGAGCGGTGTGGGATGAAATCACCAAAAAACGAGCTCGATCATCAATCTTGCTGATCGCCTGCATAGCCTCGAGGCCGGTTCCGTCTGCCAGTTGCAGATCCACAATCACCAGCTGCGGGCGCAACTTTTGATAGAGCTGCACTCCTTCTGCGCTGCTATTGCTTTCTCCAACGACCTGCTTGTCTTTTTCGAACAGGATCTTTTTCTCCATTTCGCGCACAAAGACAGCATCTTCGAGTATCAGGACTGTATCAGCCATTAGTCTCCCTCGACCGGGTTGAAACCCATATGGCAGGATAGAAACAGGCTGCCCCCACTTACGTCCAGTCGAAAATGCCAGGCCATATCATCAAAGAGCGCCTGCTCGGCCAGGGTGTTGGAGTAAAAAGGGGACTGAATAAATGTAGCTCGTCCCTGGTTGTGGCTGGCAAAATAGGCCCCCAGACTCATGTTGAGCAGTTCACCAACGGTATTGCGGCTCAAATCAGTTGTTAGTTGGGCCGCATTAAATTCGGCTTCCAGGGCTCGTTCGATCATAGAGAGCGCAATTTGATCCGAAAGGCGCGCCGGCAGACTCAAAGCGGCAAAACCGTTGCAATTACCGCGTAAACGCAGCACAACACACCAGATATCTGCACCGATCGGAATTGCCTGACTGGCGACATGCTGGTACTCACTAGTCAGCCCGGCCACATCATGCAGCTGAGCCTGGAAAATCCGCACCAGATTTTCTGCGGCAGCGAATTTGTCAGAGGCAGGGGACATAGGCAAACGTACTATATGCAGATCCAATGCCTTTACTTCATCGCGGCTTGCAAGGTAGCCAGCAAATCCTCGCGTGTAAAAGGTTTCACGATGAAGTCAATGGCGCCAATATCAATGGATCGCTTGATAAACTCCTCTTCACCCATGGAACTGACCATAATGACGCGCGCCCGGGAATCCTGGCGCACAATCTGCTTCAGGGCGTCCAGTCCGTTCATTTCGGTCTGCAGGGAAATATCCATGGTTGTAATGGCCGGTTTGTGTTCTTCCCAAAGCCGCACGGCATCCTCCCCGGTGCTGGCCTCGGCCACGACTTCAAAATGATCCTTGACCGCGTCGCGAATCATCATCCGAATAAAAGCGGCATCATCGACGATCAGTAACCTGGCTTTGCTCATTTGAACCAATCTCCCATTTCATCACATTCTGGATGGCTTGCTGCAAACTCTGGACCTCAAAGGGTTTCACCACAAAATCATCAATACCCAGCGCAATACAATCTGCCAAAATAGCGGGAGTATCCACGGCCGAAACCATAATAATGCGGGACTTGATATTCAAGTGGATGATCTGCTTGAGGACTGCCAATCCGTTTTCCAGCGGCATCACAATGTCCAGCAGAATCAAATCCGGTTGATACCAGCGCATGGCCTCCAGGGCGAGCGGCCCGTTTTCCGCTTCGAGAGTGTCCACTCCTGCAAAACCCAGTAAGGCCTGGCGGACTTTAAATCGTGCAAACCACGAATCGTCTATAATCAATATCCGATGCATTTCCACACCAGGCTGTCCTGTCTTTGGGGACTACAAAATCGGCCGGGCGCTAAACCGGACCAACCCGTACCTTCCGTCATCAAACACCCCGCTCCTTGATTTTATCCAGGCCGTCCTTCTGTGGTATAATATAAAACCATAGTAGCGCGCTTTGGTCTTCGTGTGCAAAGCCGGTTTCAACAAGCAAAACATCCGTCTGACTGGCCTGGGCCTGCAGGATGCCACGTCCGAAAAGCTGCTCGTATCCACTCAGGATTTGCGGCGGACCGGGCAACAGCTGCAGATCACTGATGGTGCTGACCGTATTGGTAAACGAAACGCTTAAAATATTCGTCAGCTCCTCGATCGCGGAGCGCACCTCCATAGCAATCTCCTTGTCCGGGTCGGCCGGTTGTAAAAAGGGCTGGTCGACTTGATACAACATCCGGGCAATACGATAGATGTTCTCGGTATTGATCAATACCAGGGTGTGGCCCGTCAAGTCACCTTCCAGCTGCGTATAGAAAACATGGCAATCCTGCCCCTGGCACTGGGCTTCCAGGCGGGCCTGAAAGCGCTGCATACTTTGCAGGCGCGTCTCGCTGATGCGCATCTGCAAACCCTGATTGCCGGTCAATTTGCACAGGGATTGATGCGCGGAACGGCGCATGCGATTCACGATCGACTTGAAGAGCTTGAGTTGCGCGGTCGTAAAACGGCTCGCGCCGACTGGTTTGGTCGCATCGGTGCCCAAAACACCGGCCCCAGGCGCGGTGGGTCGCAGGGCCGCGGAGGCCAGCCGGTCCTTGCGCAAAGGCGTGTCGGCGGGACCTTGCTGTGGATTATGGCGCTCTAAAATTGAGTAGATCAGGCGCTGTATATCCAGGATCAGACAAATCTCGCCGCGACCCAGCAAAGCCGCCCCGGCGATACCGTCGATGTCCTCGTAATTTCGCGAGAGGGACTTGATCACCATGTCCTCATAGCCGATTAATTCGTCGACCATCAGCGCTACGCGCGAGCTGGAGAATTGCACGATCACAACGGGATGCTTGCTGGAAGAACTCCGCTCCGGCAAAGGCAGACCCATTTCCTGATCCAGCCGGATCAAGGATACATATTCATCGCGTAATTTGATTGTCTCTGTGTTTTCAATTAAACTGATGTCGCTTTCACGCACCTTGGTCGTTTCCAGGATCACCGAGATCGGAATGGCCATTAAACGATCCGCCACATAAATCTTGAGAGCAGTGACCACGGCCATCGAGAGTGGCAACTTGATCATGAACTGACTGCCCTTGCCCGGCTCGCTATGCAGTTGAATCACCCCACCGATCGATTCAATATTGCGGCGAACCACATCCATGCCCACGCCCCGCCCGGACACTTCGCTCACACTCTGGGCCGTGCTAAAACCGGGCAAAAAAATCAAATTGTGCAATTCTTCCCGAGACATTGCGGCCAAATCATTCGTGCTGACCAGACCACGCTCCAAAGCCTTCGCTCGAATGCGTTCTTCCTGCAGTCCGCGCCCATCGTCCTTGACCTCGATGAAGATGGAATTGCCATCCTGATAGCTGTGTAATTGAATTGTGCCCGGTAGCGGTTTTTGCTGCGCCGCACGTTCGGCCGATGTTTCCATGCCGTGATCCAGGGCATTGCGAATCAGGTGCATCAAGGGATCATACAGATTGTCAATCTGCTTTTTATCGACCTCGGTATCCTCGCCGCTAATTTGCAGCTGGAGCTGTTTTTGGGGATTTTGGCTCTGATAATCCCGTACGAGGCGCCGAAAACGGTTGAACACGGTGCCGACCGGTATCATGCGGATCCGCATCACCTTTTCCTGCAATTCATTGGCGATCCGGCCCAATTCTTCGGAATTGTCGCGAAAGTGAACATACAGGCCGCGGTTGCCGAACTGACGCCGATAATCAGCGGCCAGGGTTAAATAGGCCGAATTGGCCGATAATAACTCACCGACCAGATTCAAAATGTCATCGACCTTTTTAATCGGAACTTTCAGAGCCTCCAATTGACTGGCAATGGAGGACCCACCAGCCGTTTGCGACAGTTCCGCTCCGCTGGCGAACAGCAACTGATCGGATGCATTCTGTTCGCCCGAGCCGCCGCCAGGTTCTGCCTCAATAGTGATCAGGTCTGTATCCAGATCGGATACAGCTGCCTGATCACCGTCTCCACCTGGTTGATCCCCGGTAGCGTGCATGGGCGCCGCTTCGATCAGCGCGTGGTGTTGCAAGCGCTGATACAACCCGGCCGGATCAAGGGGATCGATCGTCAGGCTCTCGATTTCATGATTGCGCAATACGGATGGCAAATCGACCTGGTCCGGCTGCACCTGGACCCAGAACAGCAAAGGACCCTCGTTTGCAAAGTGCTCCAGCTCGCTCTGGACGGGCAAGGACCAGATGGCGCGCACCACCTTCTGCAGCTTGCTAAACAGCAGATAGGCCCGCATACCTGGCAGGGCCACGGCATCCTTTAAACGAATGGTTATCTGCCAGGCCCCACAATCCGGATCAATGCCGGCCGTCTGCAAAGCCGCCAGATTCAGGTCCGCTGCCTGCGATGATCTCACCTGCTGCGGTGCGGTCGGGCTTAAAGCGATGGATTCTGCGCTGGTAACGGCTGGCTCGCTGGACTCGGCTGCGCCTGGCGGGACTGCTGCACCCTGGAACGCAGCCAGGGCCGTTTCAATCTGACCGGCCTGTTCTGTAACATCAATACTCAGGGGATCCGGGGAGCCTTCGATAAAGGCGTTCAGGATTGCGCGGATCAAATCCGCGCTGCCAAATAAAAGATTGGCCAGGTTTTGATCCAGGCGGATTTCGCCGTCCCGAATCCGGGCTAGCAGATTTTCGCTGACATGCGCGATGCGGACCATGTTGGTCAGACCGACAAAGCCGGCGTTGCCCTTGATCGTGTGGGCTACGCGAAACAGTTTATGCAGGATTTCAGCATTATCGCGAGCGGTTTCAAAATCCAGTAAAAACTCGCCAAACTCCTCCAGCCGGTCGCTGATCTCGCTGGCAAAGGCCTCTCTTTCTGATTGATCCAGATCCACATTGATCCCCGCTCAACTACCGGTATCGGACACCTGCGTAATGTCACCCATCGATACAATATCTTCGTGCGACAAAACGCGGCCGAGATCCAACATGATGATGACCCGCTCTTCGAGCTTGGCAAGACCCTTGATATATTCGGTCTTGCGATTGTGGCTAACCATGCCCGGAGCGGCATCAATCTGGCCGGATTGCAGACTAATGACTTCATTAACCGCATAGACAACCACTACGACCTGCTTGTCCGAAAACTGA
>JAGRNA010000121.1 GCA_020441005.1 Leptospiraceae bacterium | reverse complement strand
CTCATCAGCGCGCTGAATTTCGGTTACTGTAGCGCAACCCGGGCTATAAGGTATACGGCGGCGATTACATAACCGGGCGGTGGCCTCATCAAAGGCCGGACTGACGACAAAATTGGCGCCGTTTGCAATATAAAGCGCGGCAGTCGGGGCATCCACTATCGAGCCGATACCCAGTATAATCTGTGGGTGCTCGCGGTTGGCAAAACGGATCAGTTCCCCAAAAATATCCAGCGCAAAGTCGCCCCGGTTGGTAAACTCGATGACGCTGGCTCCTCCGGCGGCGCAGGCGCTGACAATCCGACACGCGGTCTTTAAATCCTGGTGGTAGAAAACCGGGATCATGCCGATCGCCTCCATTTGCTGATATACGGCAAGTCGATTAAATGCAGCCATAAAATATCTCCTGTCTGATTCCTGCCAGGGCGCCGGGGTCCTTTCCAGCCTGAATCTGGCGGGCAGTCTGGCTGCGGTTTGCGCCTGGATCCAGATGCAGCATCATTTTTCGGAGCGACACCAGATCCCCTGTGCATTCATCGGCAGATTTATAAAGCAGGCGTATCACGAGGACCTCATTGTAACCATGTTATACTTAAAAATTTTGACCAGGACTTGATTCTATCTATGCGATGCTTTCTGCTTGTAGTCCAGGTCCGGGGAAACACAGACGACCAAGTTTCGATTTTATAAACGTATTCTGGTCGACAAGATTCTTTTTGGATTTCGGCACCAATTTATTGCCGGCCACAGTTGAGCCGAACCTGGTATTGGCTATAAAGCGTACAATCGATCAGGTTGTGGAACCAGGGCAGGTTTGACTCTTTACAAACAGCTCAGGTTAATCAGTGCATGTAGCAGACAGCGGCTCAAAAATGGCTTGCCAATGCCGTAGTAGAGTTCAGCATTATTAGTCAGCGCTCGTTTCGGGCTGCAGCCGGTATTATATGTCTACCTACGAATTCAATTACCTGATAAACAAGAACAAAGTGGAACTCACTGCCGACGGTAAGCTAGTGGCGCGAATCGGGCCCATCCAGAAAAAGACGCTGCCGCTGGCCGGGCTGACCGGTCTGTATGTAAAACATAACGAAAGCTCGGCATCCGACCAGTTGATCCTGGGCTACCAAAGCAGCGCCGGCAAATCCCGGAAGCTGAGCATCTACGCCGATGAAGGGGCCAGGGGCCTGAGGGAACTGGTGGCCGAGCTGCTGCGGCGCTACCCGCATATTGATTTGCAAGCCAAAGGCGACCAGGAGGCCTTGAAAATACTGGGAGCCAGGGACACCGAAAAAATCGCCCTGCTGGTAACGCCGCTGATCATTATTGGAGTCATGGCGTTGTTCACCGCGCCGCTATTGCTGCATGGCCTTGACTCGGGTCGTGTCAGTTTGACCGTTGGTGAACTGGTCCAGCAGGCAACTCTTGAGAGCCGTAATATTGTTCTGAGCGGTCATCCGGTAGATTCCGCCATGATGGAAGAGAAAACTACTAGTAAAGGCACTACGACAACCAAAGTGTACATTCCCATTGTAGAGCCCGGTTGGCGCAAGGATCAACCAGTCGGAGTTATACTGCAAAGCGATGCCTTGACAGAGTCTGGGTTGGGGCAGCTGTTAGAGCAGCGTCAATTTAGGGGAGTTGTGCGTAACATCTGGTGGGAGGGTCCCTCCAGCGATCACATTGATTTTTTTACAACGGAATACGGCCTGGTTTTTACCACCGATCCAATCCTGGTCGAGCTGCAGGCAGATGGTTTGATCAGCGACCTGACGCTCTGGATTTTGATCATGAGTGTAACCAGTGTGATTATGCTGCTGGTTGTTGCCCTGATGTGGTTCATTCGTTACCGGGCCAAATAGTTTCACCGTGATATTAGTGGACTGCAAGCTTTGCATTGTTGCAGGTAACATTAAATGGAATGGCAATTGAGATTGTCCCTGATATCGTTAGACTTTAGAAGCGGAACCTGACTAATCTTTTTCAAGCGGCGTCGCTTTTGTCAACACCGTTTGTTTTTTGGTTAACATAGTCACGAATAAAATATCCAATTAAATTGTAATTCTTTACTTTCCGGAAATTTCTCTCCTGATAGATCAGGGCGGCTCCGGCCCAACGCTTGATCATGTCGCCCTGATGAATCCAGCGCTTGACTCGCTTCATCTTGAAACGCGGCTCCGAAAATCCAGACTCGATCAGGTTCGTAGTATAAAACGACTTACGCAAAGCCGGCGGCATTTTGATCCGGTGCAAAGTCAAAAGATCGTCCAGACCTTCCAGCAAACTCTCGGAAGCATTATGGCTGATACTTGCCAGCCAACCATGAATCTTTTCGAATTCCTCTTTCGCGTCTGCAAGTTTGTTGCAGTCATAAGCCTGTCGCATTCTGTCTTTCAATTCCGGACGATCCTTTTTAGGCAGCTTTGCTTCAATGTTGCGGACCTTGTGATTCAGGCAGCGCTGGATTGCAACCTTGTCACCGAATCGGTGCTTCACTGCCTTACGCAAAGCTTTGGCGCCATCCAGAACAGCCACGACCTTGTCAGCGAATTGAATGTCTCTGTCGTTCAATCGATTCAGGCATTCCTCTACAATTATAGAATTCTCCGTAGAACCCTGTGAAACGCCCAGGAAATGCTTTTCACCAGCCATATCGACTCCGAGCACAACCACGATGACATCGTCCCCAATGTAAATTCCGTCGATCATCAAGGCCCAGAAAACATGGCCCGCAAAGCGACGGGAATTGATCTCGTTGAGATACTTGCTGGATTCCTTGATAAATTGTCGCGATACAGTGCTTTTGGATACGCCCAGATCATTCTCGAACTTTTGCAGAACATCATCATAAGACCGGGTGCTAATCCCGTTTATCATCATTTTGAAGATGGCACCAGACAGGTTATCCATCGATTTGAGTTTGGCAAAGCTCTCCAATTGAATTTCCTCGTCATCCTTGCGCACCCTTGGCTTTCTGATTTTAACCCGCTGGCCGAACAGAGCAATGGATGACATTTCACTGCCTGCCCGATGGGCGAGCTGGCCGCGTTTATG
>JAGRNA010000120.1 GCA_020441005.1 Leptospiraceae bacterium | reverse complement strand
TCTGACTGCTTGCTTGTCACCTGCTTGTTGATCGTGACCAGTTGAGTCACCGTGATCTGTGCTCCCTCTTGACTTTTACTACCAGGCATTGTAAACCGGTTCCATGACAACGTCTGCCCAGGATAGCTTTCCGACCGCACTATTAATTACCCAGTGTCTGCAAAACGACTTTGTAGCGCCCATCGGTCGCTACGAAGCCTTGCCGAATCAGTTGCATGTCGGATACGATGAGGCAATCCGGCTGATTGGTCTGGATCCACAGCAGGGTCCGGTCCAGACTGTCATGGATTGGGCCTATCAACAAGACCTGCCGGACCTGGGTATAGTTCACATTCGCGACTGGCATAATCCATCCGACCCGGAACAACAAGCACACTTAGAGCAATTTGGTCCGCACTGTATCCAGAACTCAGATGGGGCTGCGTTTGTATTCGAGTCCGCGATCAGCAACTCCAGCCGGCACACCATTGTAGATGCGTCCGGCTTGAATGATTTTCACCAAACCAGCCTCGAAGGGCTGCTGAGCCAGTGGATCCAGGGCCAAAAGGGGACCCCCAAACCGTTGCGCCTCGGTATTATGGGTGTCTGGACCGAAGCAAAAATCAGCTTTTTAGCCTATGAGCTGGCAACCCGCTATCCCGGCGTGGAACTGGCAGTCTGCAGCGCCTTGACCGCCAGTTCATCAAGAACGAGTCATTTCATCGCATTGGAGCGCATGCAGTCCATTCTGGGTGTGCGGGTGTATTCGTCTGTAGCCAGTTTTACCGAGTTTCTCACCGGCAAGCAGCCAGGCATCAGGCACAAACTCAAGCATTCGCGATTGGCGCCAGAACGCCTGGCACTGCCCGCTGGATTCAGTCTGCAAGACCAGGATCAGACACTGCTGTTGTACCTGTTTCGGGAAAGCAGCAGTCTGCAGGCCCGGGTCCTTGACGGCGGCTTTTCCGGTAATGTGGTGCTGCGGATCACGGCCCAGGATATCTATGGCCAAAAACAGGTGCCGCATGTAGTGAAAATCGGTCCCCGCGATCTGATCGCTCAGGAACGCAGTGCTTTTGAGCGGGTGGAAGATGTACTGGGTAATTCCGCTCCCGCGGTTGTCGACTTTGCCGAAACGAGCGATCGTGGTGCCATCAAGTACCGTTACGCCGGTATGCTGGACGGTGCCGTTGCGTCCTTTCAGCGTCTTTATATGAGCGGTGCGGATGGCTCCGAGATAGAGCGCGTGCTGCACACAGTTTGCCGGGAGCAGCTGGGGCGCTTTTACGAAGCCGCCACTATGGAACCTCTGGATTTGATGCGCTATTATGATTTTAACCCGCGTTATGCTGATGGAGTGCGGCGGCGCGTTGAGGCTTTACTGCCCGACGCGGGAAAAACGGATTTGAGCGGCGAAACACTGGCCTATTTTGGCAATACGGATATTCCAAACGTGATTCGCTTTTATGCACAAGATTTGAATACAATGACCGAGCGTCCGGGCAGTCGTCACTATGTTGCCTGGCTGCACGGAGATTTAAACGGAGCCAATATTTTAATCGATGGTTCGGGCAATGTCTGGTTGATCGATTTCTTTCACACGCACCGGGGGCATGTTCTCAAAGATTTAATTAAACTCGAAAACGATTTGCTGTACATTTTTACAATAATCGAATCGGAAGGCGAGCTTTTGGAAGCAATGCATCTGAGTGATCTTTTGGCTGCCTGCGCCGATCTGGGCAGTGGTCTGGAACCGGCACATGCAGCAGATTTCAGACTGCCGCAGCTAAAGCGAGCCTGGCTCTCGCTTGTGCAGCTGCGCAGTTACTATCCGCCCCTGGTCGAGCTGGACCGGGATCCCTGGCAGCTGTATGTCGGTTTACTGCGGTATGCAATGCACACGCTATCATTTGATGAATGCAATATCTGGCAGAAACGGTGGGCTTTATACGCCGGATCGCTATGGAGCGCCAGGGTTCGCGCTGGCCTGCAAGTCCGGCAACAGCTCCGGGTGGACCTGGTAGAGCAATCAGTTTACCCGGGCAGTCTGGGAATTACCATACTGCCTGGCCGTCAGGACAGAGGCCGCAATCTGAGCGCTGATCTTCAGCGCCTGCAGGAATTACGATACCAGAATATTGTCTGTCTATTAACAGCCAATGAATTTGAAGACTATGGAGTGCCGGATTTGCTCCAGCAGTATGAACAGGCCGAATTCGAGACACTGCATTTTCCTGTCCCGGATCAGGGTATTCCGCCGCTTGATGCCGACTGGCAGTCCGTGATGGAATGGATCGCTGAAAGGCTCGATCGGGGACAGAATGTGCTCATTCATTGCGTTGGCGGACTGGGCCGCAGCGGCCTTATTGCGGCATTATTTTTAAAGCATAAAAGCGGCATGGGAGCTGAGGAGGCCGTAGCGCACGTACGCCAGTGTCGTTCCCCGCGGGCTATTGAAACCCGACGCCAGCTGGAGTTTGTTACTAATCATTAGCAGGTGTCATTCCGCAGACCTGCTGCTGTCTGCGATATTGCCGATGTCATTATTATCTTTTTTGGCGATTCGATCCTGCAGCTGCTCAATGTGTTCATTGCCCGGATCCAGGTCTTCGGCCTCGGCCAGGAGCTGGCCGGCTCTCTGATGATTGCCGCTCAGGTGGTAGCAATTTGCCAGCTGAATCAGATTATTCAGGTACTTTCTATCCCGGATTCGCAGTCTTTCGCCGTATTCAATCGCCGCAGGCAGGTCATTTAGCAGGGCATTCATGCGGGCCAATTGGAACAGGCACAAATGATGGGCCTGATTCAGCTGGAATGATTTTGTAAACAACTGCAGCGCTTTCTGGTATTGTTTCTGTTTGCTGTAGACCAGTCCCAGGTGATAGGGGTGGCTGTAATTGCCTGGATCCAGTTCCATGCCCCTTTGGCAGAGCACAGCCGCGTGTTCCAGTTCTCCGGATTTAATGGCCACCAGTATTTGACTGCCCAGTTCCGTGGTGTCTTCGGCTGTATCCAATGCCGGATCATGGACTGGCTGATACTCGATGCGGACCAGAGAAAGGTCGTCCGTTAATCCGCCTTTGCTGGCAATGATGCCCGGCAGCACGTTTAATTGGCCCTTGCTTTCTGCCACACTGCGCAGAAATTCAAATTCATCTTCGTTGATTTTGCGCCAGCCAGCTTCGTCCTGTCCCAGATCAAGATCATCGCGACCATCGGAACCAAGCAAGAGCACATCTCCGGGCTGCAGCCCAAACAGCCGGACTTCGATGTGACCTTCAATACCGGCCCAGCCGATTTTGCGCAGGTAAAGCTGATCTTCGATGAAGCTGGCCGTGTGATCCCGGTATAGAACAGCAAAAGGATGCTCGGCGTTCAGATAGTAGAGCGTGCCTGTTGTGGTATCAATCAGGGCAATAAAAGCGGAGATCAGCATGCTGCCGTCGAAGGATACGAAAATGTTCTGCAATTCGACAAAGCAATCCTTGATCCAGCGTTCGGGCGATTTTTGCCGAGCCTGCGAGGAAAGCTGTGTGCGGGTGACCACGGATTTGAACACTGTGCCCAAAACCAGGGCCCCGCCGGCACCCTGTATGGACTTACCCATCGCATCGCCATTCACAACTGCCATATAGCGCTGTCCTTGTAGCTCCAGGGCGTAGGCTGCTACCAGGTCGCCGCCGATTTCCGCGTGCCATTTTTTGAAATAAAACTGTTTCTTTTGCTTTATGTAATAATCAATGCGGACTGCCGCATCTTCGTCAAAAACGCCGCCCAGGGGCTGGATCAAAAGCGAGGTTAAATAATAGTCACCATCCTGCTGGACTTTCAAATGGCGTACATTCTCCAGGCTCTCTTCGAGCTGCCGGGTGCGTTCCGTGACCTTGCCCTCAAGATCATGATTCAGTTCTTCGACCTGGATCTGGGTGCGCACGAAGCGATTGGCCAGAATACCGGCGATACCGGCAATAAACAGGCCAAAGCCATAGCGTGCAATATGAGGCGAATTGATATAGCCCCGCGCAGCCATCAAGTCGTGTAAAATAGATCCGATCAGAATAATGGTACCAGTGGCCAGATACCAGGCGTCAATATTGGCCTTGCATAAATGGAATATTACCAGATACAATACATAGCCTAGCGCCAGTGGTATCGTGATTTGAAAGGCGAGCAAGGTCTGATGCAGCAAGGTGTAGGAAGAAACGGCAGCGATGGTTGAGAGTAGTACGGCATAGAGAAAGTAGCCTTTGGCAGTCCAGCCCAGCCGCCCCTGAAAGAAGCGGTCAAAGAATCCGACGAGAATGGGGCCCGCTAGATAGAGCGTGATAAATTCCAGCTTCATGCGAAGATCCACATCCTCGAACAGGTAATCTCGATAGCTGCTGCGAAATACCCAATAAAAAGAGATTAAAATACAAAATAGGCCGAAATAAATATTATAACTGTCTTTGGGGCGTCTAAGTCCGAGTACCATGTGATAGGCGCCGACTGCAAAATAGGCCGCGAGCAGAAAGAAACTCAGTGCCAGTTCATTGCGGTATTCTTGCTGAATTCTGGTGTTGCTGCCGATGCGTGCTAGCGGAGAGCGAATTAACGGCGGGCGGATGCCGTCAGAATGCAGATGGATATAGAGAAAGTTGGGTGCGTTTGAGCGGATATAATGAGCCGGAAAGGAGAACAGGCCTTGTTTGTAGGTACCAGAGCGGTTGGACGCCAGATCCCCCAGGCTGCCGATTTGGTGCTGGTTAATAAAGAATACAGCAATGTCGGATACAGTTGGTGTTTGTAGTGCCAGTACGGTGTCCTGACGGGCTAATGGGCCCAATTCGGCCGGCAATGGATAGCGCAGGGTGTAGCTGCCGGCGAAATCCCTCTTGTAGGGCTCCATTTCATTGAATTTGATCGGGAATGCCGCTGACTGCCATTCACCGGTCTGATTGCCTGCCAGCCAGTCCGCTTGAAATCCGCGCCGAAACTGCCAGCTGCCGCCCAGGTCCCAGGCGTTGCCTTCAAATTGACAACCGAAGGCTGGCAAACTCAGAGTGAGTAAAACAGCCAGTTTGCTGCACTGCGCTGTGATGCGCGGCCTTGGGGAAAGCATGACAATTGGACATGCTTCGTCCGGATTTGATTTGGCGCAAGTCAAAAGTGATTGGCGGCAGACCAGACCCTCGCAGGCTGCCCTCCATGGTCGAAATGAATCCGGAACTACGGCGCGCGCGTCGTGAAATCAGCTATGCCCTGATCGGGACGGGGATTACGCTGGTGTTGGCCCTGTTACTCTATTGGGCCGTACCCGAGATGAAGGCCTGGATGCGCGATCGTCATAGCGAAAACGACTACTCGCGCCTGGTGACCATGCAGGGCAATACCATGCAAATTCAGTATGCTGCAAAAAATGACCACGTGAGCCCGGCGGAATTGCAGCTCAATGCAGAGTTGCTGGGGCGGCGTTTTGCGCGGGGCGATTTCTCGCTTTTGACAGTGCCGGATTCCACTCTGGCGGAGGCGCTCACCGGTCTGCAAGCGGTAGAGCGGGCCCTGTCTGTCAGCGTCAAATCCGAGGGAAACAGCTGGATCGTGGCTGTGCAGGCGGGTACACCAGCAGCGACGAAAGCTCTGGACACCTACGCCGCGATCATTAAGGAAAACTGGCACGAAAATTAGGCTTTAGTTCCGCGGGACTTGCTGTAGGCTGGTCCGGTGTCGACAGTAGCAGTTTCCAAGCCAGATCCCCGGCCGGTTTATTTAAGAGAGTACCAGGCACCGGATTTCCTGATCCCGGATGTGGAGCTGGACTTCAATCTTGATCCGGCCTTGACCCGGGTCACAAGTCGTCTTGCCATACAGCGCAACCCGGACCGTCCAGCGGCTGCCAGGTTGGTATTAAACTCCCAGGTTCATGAGATTCAATCCATTCTGCTAGATTCGCAGCCTCTGCCGAGCGGCCAGTGGAATCTGGCTGATGATTTATTATCCATCGAACTGCCAAAGCAGACGGATCACTGGATCCTGGAAATACATAATACAATCCAGCCCGATCAAAATACGGCCCTGGAAGGATTGTATATTTCGGGCGGTAAATTTTGCACCCAAAATGAAGCCGAGGGTTTTCGGCGTATTACTCCCTTTCTGGACCGGCCGGATGTGATGAGCCGCTATCGCTGCCGGATTACTGCCGACCCAGGCCGCTTTGGGGTCCTGCTCAGCAACGGGAATCGGATGCACGCAATAGAGAATCCGGATGGTACGCACACGGTGGAGTGGGTTGATCCATTTGCCAAACCCTGTTATCTGTTTGCCCTGGTAGGCGGAAATTTGGGACTCCTGCAAGATGAGTATACTACCGGCAGCGGACGGAATATCAAACTGGAAATATATACCGATCCGGGCAACGAGCATCAGGCTGTCTTTGCCATGCAATCCCTGAAACGGGCGATGCGCTGGGATGAGGAAACTTTCGGTCTGGAGTATGATCTGGATTTATATATGATCGTGGCGGTGATGGATTTCAACATGGGGGCCATGGAAAACAAGGGCCTGAATGTATTTAATGCCAGACTGGTGCTTGCAGATGAAAAAAGCGCTAGCGATGAATTGTTTGAATCCATCGAGGCTGTAATTGCTCATGAGTATTTTCATAACTGGACTGGTAACAGGATAACCTGCCGGGACTGGTTTCAGCTGAGCTTGAAAGAAGGGCTGACTGTATATCGTGATCAGCGGTTTACCGCGGATATGACCGATGCCGGGGTGAAGCGCATCAAGGATGTGCAGTTTTTGCGCACCCACCAGTTTGCCGAGGATGCCGGACCGCTGTCGCATCCGGTGCAGCCTGATTCGTATATAGAAATTAATAATTTTTACACGCTGACTGTGTATGAGAAAGGGGCAGAGCTGGTGCGGATGATCGCCACCTTGATCGGTGAAGAGAATTTTGCCCGCGGCATTACCGAGTATTTCAAGCTATATGACGGTCAGGCGGTTACGATTGATGAGTTTCTTAGCGCCATGCAGCGGGTCTCCGGTCTGGATGTAGGGCGTTTCAAGCGCTGGTACAAGCAATCCGGCACACCGCGGCTGGCGGTCACTGAATCGTGGGATGCACAGACCAGTACGGTAACAATCCGGTTGCAGCAGTTGCCGGCTTCGTCACGGAAGCCCGCCGCAACCGGTCCTGTTCTAGACGGCACTACGGACGGCAGTCATCCACAACCGGAGCAACAAAATGAATTATACACCGGCGCGCTTTTCATACCAGTGCGTCTGGCCGTTTTTCCAATGGATGGCAGCGATCCGGGTGAGTGGGGCGCTGAAGCAATCCAGGCCGATTGGCAGTCAGAGACTGGCAATTCCGGTTTGTTGAGTTTGCAAAATACCGAGGCAGAGCTGAAGCTGAGTTGTCCGAATGCCCAAAAGGCGCCCTGTATTTCCATTTTGCGCAATTTCAGCGCGCCGGTTGTGCTGGACTGGCAGCGGGACAGGGAAGCCCTGCTGCAGTTGTTTGCACTCGAAACTGACCCCTTTAGCCGCTATGAAGCGGGTCGGGAGCTGATGCTGCAAATTCTGTTGGCAATCAGTGCCGCAAGTCCAATTCCGGATGCCACCGCTATTCAATCCGCCTACCCCGGACTCATTCAGGCCTTCCGCTCTCTTTTACGGGATCCAGGGCAGTCAGATTTGTTCAAGGCCTGGGCTCTGCCTCTACCTTCATTTTATGATTACGCCGTGCGCCTGGATCCCCTTGATCTGAATCACGCATGGCAGTCATGGCGTGCCTTGCAGGCGGCTATTGGTGCCGCCCTGCAGACTGAATGGCAGACCGTTATAGAGCGGACGGTGCAGTTTCGCCAGGGCCGTACGAAAGCAGCGATTGCCGGCCGTAAACTGCGGCTGCTGGCTTTCAGCTATCTGGCGGCGGATCAAAAAGAAGCCGCTGCTGATACGCTCTTCGAGAACTTTCGTACGGCAGAGACCATGACCGAGGAAATGGGCTTTTTACAGCTGCTGTGTGATCTGGAACATCCGCACCGCGAGGCAGCGCTGCAGGCCTTTCGAACAAAGTGGGCTCACAGCGATCTGGTGCTGGATAACTGGTTTATGGCCCAGGCTGCATCGAGCCGGTCGGCGACTTTGGCGGATGTCATTCAACTGAGCCAGGATCCGGCATTCCGCCTGACAAATCCCAACAAAGTGCGCGCATTGTATGGCACACTGACCCGCAATCTGATTGTATTTCACCAAACGGACGGAGCGGGTTATTACCTGATCAGGGATCAAATCTTGCAACTGAACCATAGCAATCCGCAGGTGGCAGCGGCTCTATGCCGGGCCTACAGTCGTCCTCTGGCACTGGATCCAGAGCGCCGAAATCACCTGCGCGCGGCTCTGGCAGCAATCCTGGCAGCACCGGCTTTATCCAATGATGTTTTTGAAATTGCAAATGCGGCTCATCAGTCCCTGCTGGATCAGGCGCCAACAGAATCCCAGAGCACAAGATCACGGCCATCAAATTGAAAGCCGATCGATTCCAGTACAGGGCGCCAGGGGCTGCGGTAGACTGCTTGATCATTGATTAAGCGCACATGCATGTTCTGCGGCCGGCCAGGTGGAGCTTGCCTGACAAGCAGTGTAAAGATCCCAAAATAGTCAGCTAGATAAGGGTTGTCCATATCGAAGCGACAGCTGATTTTTTTACCATTGGAACGTAGATCCATTACGCAAACTGGACCATGGTAGACCATCCAGTTGTCCATCCGGCGCATCGGCAGATCCGGCCTGATTTCGGGGGCGAGGCGGCCACACAGGGAGTGCGGGTCTTTGGCGTTTAAATACCAGATGCGATCCTGATTCCAGTCTGTATAGAGGGCCTCGATGGCCCGGCTGGAAGCAAATTGTAGTCCCGGGAGGCCTTCGATGAACCAGCCCGCCTGGATTTCACCGGCTAGCTCCAGCAGCCGTAGTTCCGGGATCAGGTCCGGCCATCGAATATGGGGCAATTCCTGGGCGAGTAATTCCCGAAAAAGTAACCCATAACGGTCTAGCAGGATTTGAATGATCTGCCGGCGGGCAGCCTGTTCTTCGATCGGGTCCGGGGACCAGATATAGCTGCCCTGTTTGGCTACGGGTTGCTGGTCACGTTCTGGTTTTGGAGCGGTGGGATTCCGCAAGGCCGGGGCAGTCGAGGTCAGACCGGGATCATTGCGATTCCAGTGCAGCTCAGTGCTGTTACCTCGGTGGTCCCCTTTTTGGGACCATTGCCATAGCTGGGCAGACCGCTGGCTCCTGGTCCATCCGCTCCGCCGGAGCGCTGGTGCGGAGCCGGAACCAGGGCGGCGAACAGTTCCAAAACCGCGCAGTATACCGTCCCGAATAGTCTGCCAGTTATACGCTTCGATCCAGCCACGGGCAAAAAGATCCCAAATATCTGGTGGGGCCTGTGCTGTGAGTGGCTGTGCCGGATGCTGACTCTGCTGTGTAGTCCAGATGATCCACTGCTGCTGGATTTCCAGGGAGGAATACAGTCCGGCAGGTAGAGCGTCCGGGGCGGACCCCGTGTCCGGCGGCGCAATTTCGGAGACGGGCATCAACAGGTGGGCATCAGTATCAAAAGCCAGCCAGATGCGTTGATTACGGCTACTGCCGGGTGCTGCGTGGATGCGCAGATCATGCTGCTGCCATAATGCATCCAGCCATTGCTTTTGATAGCCCGGGATGCGCAGGGGCAGAATGGCTGCCTCCCATAACCGGGCTTCTAACGGAAATCCGAATAACGATTCCAGGCTCTGCTGCAATCTGCCGGAGACGGGTTGCGTGGTTTCCAGATCCACAGACGAGGATTGCGGGCAGTTATACTGAAACAGCTCCGCCCAAAACCAGGGCAGGGCTGCGACTGGAAAACTCTTGGGCTGCCTGCGTCGTTGACGGCGGGCTCGCAAGAGCAGCCGCTCGTAATTGGAGCGCAGGCAGATCGTCTGTTCACTTTCGGCCTCGATCAAGGGTGCCTGGATTACCGCCGGATGCTCCAGCAGTACAGGCAGGTCCAGGGCTGCAATGGGCAGGAGCGCAGCCGGGCCATCCATTAGCCCGGATACAGGCATCGGTCCGTACCAGCGTAGCATGCCAACTATGGAATCAAGCCATAAAGTGTCTGTGTCGGTCTGCAATTCTGCAGTTTGCACCTCATCACTATCACGGATCCAGTCATCACTGTCTGCCGACAGGTCTGCTGCGTTTGCCACATCATCTACCAGCGCATCAGCCCGGGCCTGTCGGCGCAGCTCACGCTGTTGCTTCAGAAGCGCGGAGAGCTCGGCCTGGCTCAAGGCTCTCAGGCCGCAGTTCAGTGCGGTCCAGGCGGAGTCCGCGGCCGTGACGGCAATAGCTTCCGGCCCGCTGGTCTGGTCCGCTGGATCCGATCCCGGCTGGAGCTGGTATATGGTAACCGGATTGGCGGATCGCAGGTTCAGTCTTTCGTATAACACAGCGGCGTAGCGTTGATGCAAAATCCATTGCTGTGTCCGATTGCTGTCATTGCGCAAAACAAACAAGGAGCGTTGTTTTACATCACCTGATCGATCCTCGTCTATGAATCTTTGCCGCAAGGCTGCGTAGACAGAGGGCCGGTGTGCCTGCAATGCAGATACGAGTTCAAGCCATTCGGACCAGCGCATTGCTATGCGCTCGCTGATTTTCAAGATCAGCTCGTCCACGCTGCCGGGCAAGTAATCCGGGTGGCGGCCTTGCAGACTGTATTCATAGGCCTGAATCAGGGCGAGCGGGATGGCCGGCAGTTGATTGTGAAACAGCAGTTGATCAATCAGTTTGCTGTCCAGCTGACTGGCACCGGCTTGCCGTGGTGTATCATCGGCGTACATTAATGTACTGGTGTAAGCGTAGTACAGCTCCGCGCTAAAGGGACCCGGCTCGGTGACTGTATAAGAGTGAATCTGAATTTTGCCCTGGGCCAGCTCCTGCAGGCGCTCCTGCAAAACCGGCATTTCAAACTCATCGATCAGGGCATTGCGCCAGCTTTCGAGCAAAATGGGAAAGTCCTGGTATGACTGCACACTGGTGAGTAGCTGTTTGGAACGCTCCCGAATGACCCACAGCGGGTTGCGGTGCTGAAATCCGCGGCGGGGGATCAACAGGGCCCGGCCGGCATTTTGACGGAACAAGGCCCCGAAGGTGCCGCTTTGTTCCAGCACCAGCCGCAAGAGCGCAAGCCCATCCAGGCCGGCAATGCTTTCGATGATTTCCTTGAAGCTGACTGTCTCCGGCAGGCGCGCAATCAGGCCGTCATTATTGTGGCCAATGTGCAGGCTGTTTCCATAGTTGTTTTGGAGCAGCCATGCCCGGCATAAAAGGGCCAGCGCCTGGTTCAGACGACCGCCCCAGAAATTCAACAGGACCTCGGTTTCAAGCCCGCTGGGGGCCGGTCGCTGATCGCTTTCCCGCTCGACACAGATTTGCCATCGGCCCGGCAATATGTGACGGCCGCGGTCATGCTGGCTGATGATTGCCGCGGTCAGCACCTGCGCTGCTTGCGTGTCCAGCTCTAGTTGCCCGGCGAGGGTGTCGCATAATTTGCTCTGTTGCTGTTCTCGTGTCAGGGCTGCTGTGGCTTGCAACTGCTTGTGACAGCGTGAAAACAGGTATAACAGATGCCGACTAAAATCCCAGCTCGAACGCAGTCCCTCTGCTCGCCAGAACGGAAAGACCATTTGACTGGCCTGGGGCGCTGGAGTGACGCGCACATCACTGCTGTCGATCGTGTGAATGCGCCAAAGCTGGCGGCCAAAAAGAATCACATCTCCGGTGAAGCGTTCCCATACAAATTCTTCATCCAGTTCGCCAATCAGGCTGTTGTCGGTATCATGCCGCAGTTTGTAATAACCACGTTCCGGAATCGTGCCGCCCGAAAGATACACAAGCATGCGGCTGCCAGATCTCGCGCGCACGCTGCGGCCGTCGGGCGCGGTTATGGTCCGGGCTTTTAAATCCGGCAGGCGTGTGTCGGCAAAGAAACCGCCCAGCATTTGAATCACCAGATCAAAATGGCGCCGCTCAAGGGTATGCCAGTGATACACAGTTCGCACTTCGGCAAAAATCTGATCCAGGTCCATTTCTGCAGGTAGAACTGCCACCAGTCGGGCGAGCACGCACTGCGCCAGCATATCCAGGCAGTTTTGTGGAATATGAATTTTTTCCAGCTGGAATTGCAGTGTCAGTTTGCGTAGTACGGCGGCTCGTAACAAGTCACGCCGGTGGGTGCTGATCAATACCGCTTCACTGCGACCTTCCAGCTGATGCCGCGAACGGCCGATACGTTGCAAACAGGAATTGACCGAGGGCGGCGAATCTATCAGGACGACTTTTTCTATATCACCAATATCGATACCCAGCTCCAGGGAACTGGTGGCGATGATCGCGGCCAGCAGGCCCTGTTTGAGTCGCTGTTCCGCCTCCAGGCGCAGTTCGCGGGACAAGGAACCATGATGGCACAAAATCGAAGGGGCATCCGGTTGACGGTTGAGGGCCAGGGCCAGCTTTTCGGTAGCCGCTCGGGAATTACAGAATACTAGCGTCGATCGATGCGCTTTGATAATCGGTAAAAGTCGCGCTGCGAGCAGTTCATACGAGTCCGCCGGTGGCAGCTCCGCGTCCGTAGCATTGGAACTGGTGACTGCCGCCGGTAAGTACTGCATGTCCAGGATGGGCCGCTGGCTGGCCGGCACCCGCAAGATTTGAACAGTCCGACGCTCGTAGACCGGGTTTGCTGCATCTGCCGATTGCATGAGCTGTTGTCCGCCAATCATGGCAGCCAAAGTGCGCAGGGGTCGGGCTGTGGCCGACAGGGCTATCCGTTGAAACTCGCCGGCCCAAAGGGCGAGCTGCTCCACAGCGAACATTAAATGCAAGCCGCGTTTGCTTTCAGCCACGGCATGAATTTCATCCAGAATCAGGGCCTGCACGCCTGACAGCATGTGCCGGCCGCGCGGACCCGCCAGCAGCAGGTTGAACGACTCTGGAGTGGTGATCAGTATTTCAGGCGGCCGGCGCAGCATTTTTTGTCTTTCTGCCGGGGGAGTGTCTCCGCTGCGCGTCATGACCCTGATTTCGGGAAATGCTTGTTGATGCTTCTGATACCAACGCTGCAGATCAGCAAGCGGCTCCAGCAAATTGCGCTGGATATCATTATTCAAGGCTTTCAAAGGGGAAATATATACCAGGCTGGTCTTGCCAGTCGGCCAGCGCGTGCTGATGAGATGATTGAGAAATACGAGAAAGGCGCTCAGGGTCTTGCCGCTACCGGTCGGTGCGGTTAGCAGTAGATGATGTCCCTGCCAGATATGCGGCCACGCCAGTTCCTGGGCGGGACTGGCGGCTTTGTAGCGCTGCAGAAACCAGGCTGTCAGCAGCGGGTCAAAATTTTGCCATAGTTTACTGGTATGCATGGATGGAGTCCTGGCTGCTATTGTGCCGCAACTAGGCCATGGACGGTTTTTACCGTCAAGTGTTAAGTGGGCTGGATGAGCAGGGCACCTGTCTATACAGCAGCTCTGTTTGAAAAATGGCCTGTTTTCGTGCAGGCCGGTCTTTATGGAAAGCCATGGCTGAGTACTTCCATCAGCGTTTCATTTAACGAGCGCAAAACAAGCGGTTTGTGTATGATACCATTCATGCCCGCATTCTCGATTTCCAGCCGTATTTCATCAAATACGTGGGCGGTGAGGGCAATGACGGGCACATTTTCATTGGTCGGGCCGCCTTCTCCAGCCCGGATGCGACGGGTGGCCTCCAGTCCGTCCATGACCGGCATTTCAATATCCATGAGAACCACATCAAATTTCATTTCGCGCAAATGCTTGAGGGCCTCGGCCCCGTTGGAAGCAGTGATTACCTTGTGACCGCCGTTTTGTAAAAAAGTCGTGGCGATGACCTGGTTAATATGATTATCCTCGACGAGCAATACCATTAATTGGCGCAACATATTCTCGGTCGCTTGTCTGGTTTGCTGGGCAATCCGATGATGAACCGGGTCGCTGATTCTGGTTGGTATTTGAGCGCTAAAGTGACTGCCCTGACCGGGAGTGCTCTGGACCGTAATACTGCCCTCCATTGCCTTGAGCAGTTCCCTCACGATGGCCAGTCCCAATCCGGTGCCGCCGTACTCGCGGCTGGTACTCTCCTGGGCCTGGCGGAAGTGTTCGAAAATGTGCTCCAGCGCTTCGGGGGCGATGCCGCAGCCGGTATCAATCACATCAATCTTTAACATGATTTCCTGCGGGTCCCGGGTGGCGGCTGGATTTGTTGCAACGATCAGCTGG
Organism: Leptospiraceae bacterium; assembly: GCA_020441005.1. Classification (GTDB taxonomy): domain Bacteria; phylum Spirochaetota; class Leptospiria; order Leptospirales; family Leptonemataceae; genus JAGRNA01. The sequence goes on along the minus strand of JAGRNA010000120.1, from coordinate 11,675 downwards.
ATGGAACCCTGCGCGGTGAATTTCAGGGCATTGTTCAGCAGATTCATCAGAATCTGGCGTAAACGCAGCTCGTCTGCGCACAGGTATTCCGGCAGCCCGGTATCCTGCTGAATGGTAAATTGCAGTCCCCTGGCTTGCGCTTCAATAGAGTAGATGCGTTCCACAAACTGAATCAAGTCAGCAAGGGGGAAGGGATTGCGCTCTAGTTGCAAACGTCCGCTTTCAATCCGGGAAATATCGAGAATATCATTGATGATTTGGAGCAGATGTTTGCCTGAGTCCTGGATGATTTTTATATAAGCGGCTTGTTTCTCGGGATTCTTTTCCTGACGGGCCAGCTCGGCCATGCCGATGACGGCGTTCATCGGAGTGCGGATTTCATGGCTCATGCTGGCCAGAAAACTGGATTTGGCCTGGTTGGCCTGGTCTGCCTTCTGCCGGGCAATCATCAGTTCGCGCTCATGTTCCTTATGGCGGGTGATATCCTGCAGGGTGCCATACAAACGCAGCGGTGTATCATCGATATCATAGTCGGTTCGCGACCAGGCAGCCACCTCCAGGATCTGCCCGGTTTGGGGATTGCAGACTCGATACTCCATATTAAAGTCGTTTTTCTGATCGATGCTGTTTGCCATCTGCTGCAATACAGTTTCGCGATCCGGTGCATGTATCAGGCGCTCGAAATCCTTGCGATCGCGGACTTGCCTGTCCGAAAAACCAAATAACTTGCAAAATTCCATCGAGCCCTGCCAGGTTTGATTTTGCAGATCTAGCTGGAAGCTGCCGGTGCGACCCATGCTCTGGGAAATTTCCAGTTCGCGCTGGGTTTGTTTAATGGCGCTAATGTCGGAGATACTGCCCAGTATCAGGGTTTGCTTGCCGATTGTGACCATGGAGGCATTGACGATAATGTCGATCAGGGAGCCATTCTTGTGTTTGTGCCTGGTTTCAAAGGTCAATACGCCCAGTTTGAGGATCTGCGCAAAACGGGCGCGCACAACATTTTCATCATCCAGGGCGTCCATCTCGGAAATATTCAGGGCGGCGTACTCCGAGCGCGTGTATCCCAGTAGTTGGCAGGCCGCGTCGTTGAACTGCTCGACAGAACCGTCCAGCCGCAGCAGAATAATGGGATGCAAGGCCTTTTCAAAAACGGCCTGATAGCGTTCCTCGCTCTCCTTCAGGGACTCGCGGGTTAAAACGGATTCGCTAATGTCTTCCTTGATGGACATGTAGTTCCTTATTTGACCCTCGGAGTCACGGATGGCGGCAATGACCGCCTGCTCGGTGTAGGTTTCGCCCGATTTGCGGCGATTGATGAGTTCGCCGCGCCAGGTTTCGCCCCTGGAAATAGTCTGCCATAAGTCCCGGTAGACGCTGTCCTCTACAAGGCCCGATTTCAGCATGGCCACCGATCGGCCTAGAGTCTCACTGGCCGAGTAACCGGTAATCCGGGTAAAGGCCGGATTTACATAGGTGATGCGACCATTGGTGTCCGTGATCAGAACATAGTTGGGACTTTGTTCCACAATGGCATTGAGCAACTGATTGTGATCTGTTTGGCGGATTTCATTACTAATATCGGTGAAGGATACCAGGCGCTTCACCGAGCCGTCGAGATGCAAGTGGCGTCCTTCCGTCCGCACCCAGATGATGTGGCCTTGCCGGTGCAGCAGTCGGAATTGGCAGGCCTGTGACTGGTCGCCTTGCAGGGCTTGACGGGCGATGAATTCATCTGGCCCGTAAACCACGGTGTGCACCAAATTCTTGCCGATTAATTCGGACGGATCATATCCGGTGATCTCGGTCAGCTTTTGGTTCACCTGCAAGGCGGTGCCCCGGTCATGGATCATGAGACCCTGCAAATTCAATTCAAAGAGATCCTGGTATTTAATGGCCTGGGCCTGCATTTTGACTAACTGGTTCAGATCCTTCAGGCGTTCTATACCCGACTCGGATAGCGTTTCAGCCAGGCTTTGCAAAAAATCGAGATTCTTTTGAAACTGGGCCGCCGAAACAGAGGGGCTCTCGGCGCAGTCTTGCAGGTATGGTTCGACCGGCAGGCCATGCTGTTCTGCCAATGCACGCTGATGATCCGCCCGGGCATCAACGGACTGGATCTGGCAGGCAATCACCGTTCCCACCGGCTGTCCCTCTACCAGAATTGGCTGCGACCCGATCCAGAGTCCATTGCGACATAGCGCCGGTTTTGGTGCGTGTTCAGCGTTTTTGGTCTGGCTGTGTTCCTGTAAACTGGCCTGGCAGGCCGCATGGGCCGATGGATGCTGCCAGTGCCAGCGGTTGCATAAGGTATCCTGTCTGGACGAACAATACACCTGCTGTTTTGCATCCAGCAGTGTGACCCCGGTATGAGTGCATTCGGCGTATCGATCCAGCAGGCGCTGCACCGATTGCAGATTCAGCGTCTTGGAAAGGGGCAGCAGCTCCGCCTTGTCGGCGGACAGCGCACCGCTTTGGTCAGTCAGAGGGTCGGACATACCCGGACCTGGAAGGGAAAATGCTCAGGTAAAACATTGGCTAGCATAAATGGAGCGACCGGAGACTGATATACAAAATAAGGCCTGGATGTCAAGGCGGCTGGCAATAGAAAAAATTAAGTGCTTTACCGCACAACACCCTGCGCCAGCCTTGAACCTGGATGGGTTGCAGGGCGGGGGCTTTCAGCCCGTCAGCCCCGCACAAACAGGGGGTATTCCATGTTACTTTTGAAGAAGATTTTCACTTCTTCGGTTGGGCGCAAGTCCCTGATGGCAATTACCGGACTGGCCTTGATCGGATTTCTCCTGGGCCATCTGGCCGGTAATCTCCTGATCTTCAAGGGCCAGGATGCCATGAATAGTTATGCCGAAAACTTACAGTCTTTGGGCGCCTTGCTGTGGGTTGTCCGGGGCGGGCTTTTGACGATCTTTGCGATCCACGTTGGTCTGGGCTTGCTATTGACCCTGGAAAACAAACGGGCCCGGCCGGTTGCGTATCAGTATTCCAGTACGATCCAGGCAAGCCTGGCGTCGCGCTCGATGTACATCACCGGGATACTGATCCTGGCATTTATAATCATGCACCTGGCGCATTTTACGCTGGGACTGGTGCAGCCGGAGTTTTATCACAATGTGGATGCTGACGGACGGCACGATGTCTACAACATGGTTGTGCTTGGATTTCAAAATCCGCTTTTTGCCGGGGCCTATATATTCTTTATCGCATCATTGGCGCTGCACCTGAGCCATGGATTGCCATCCTTGTTCCAGTCCATCGGCTGGAATAGTCCCCGTTTTAATGATATCTTTCATCGTGTCGGTGTGACAGTAGCCCTGCTGCTGTTGATCGGCTATAGTTCGATCCCCCTGGCCTGTTGGTTAGGCTATGTGCGGGTCCATTGATATAGTATAGAGGCAATTATGAATTTAGATTCCAAATCTCCATCCGGTCCTGTTGAGCAACGATGGGACAAACACAAGTTTGATTTGAAGCTGGTCAATCCGGCCAATAAACGCAAGTTTGATATTATCGTAGTCGGCACCGGCCTGGCAGGCGCTTCGGCGGCCGCCTCGCTGGCTGAAATGGGTTACAAGGTCAAAAACTTCTGCTTCCAGGACAGCCCGCGTCGGGCGCATAGCATTGCAGCCCAGGGCGGGATTAACGCGGCCAAGAATTATCCGAACGACGGTGACAGTGTGTACCGCTTGTTCTATGATACTGTCAAGGGCGGTGACTTCCGGTCACGTGAATCGAATGTCTATCGTCTGGCCCAGGTCAGCGTAAATATCATCGATCAATGCGTGGCCCAGGGGGTGCCTTTCGCCCGGGAATACGGCGGTATGCTGGATAACCGCTCTTTTGGCGGGGCTCAGGTTTCGCGCACTTTTTATGCCCGTGGTCAAACCGGTCAGCAGTTGCTCCTGGGGGCTTATCAAGCCCTGAGCCGCCAGATCGGTCTGGGTCATGTCGATATGTATCCGCGGACAGAAATGCTGGAGCTGGTGGTCAAGGACGGCCGGGCGTGCGGTATCGTGGTGCGCAATCTGGTAACCGGCGCGGTCAGTTCGCATTATGGTGACGCGGTTGTATTGGCAACGGGCGGATACGGTAACGCGTTTTATCTGTCGACCAATGCCATGAACTGCAATGTAACCGCGGCCTGGCGGGCCCACAAAAAGGGGGCCTTGTTCGCCAATCCCTGTTTTACCCAGATTCACCCGACCTGTATTCCGGTCAGTGGCGATTACCAGTCCAAATTGACCTTGATGTCCGAATCCCTGCGTAATGACGGCCGGGTCTGGGTGCCCAAACAAAAAGGCGACAGCCGGCGGCCGGTGGATATTCCGGAAGGCGAACGCGACTATTATTTAGAACGCAAGTATCCGAGCTTTGGTAACCTGGTGCCGCGTGATATCGCTTCCCGGTCGGCCAAGGAAGCCTGCGATAATGGCTTTGGCGTCGGAGCGACCGGTCTGGGTGTCTATCTGGATTTTGCGGACGCGATCAACCGCCTGGGTGAGAAAGCTGTCTCCGATCGATACGGCAACCTGTTTCAGATGTATGAGCGCATCACCGGGGATGATCCTTACAAAACACCCATGATGATCTATCCGGCCATTCACTATACGATGGGCGGCTTGTGGGTCGACTACAACCTGATGAGCAATTTGCCGGGTCTGTTTGTGGTCGGAGAGGCAAACTTTTCGGATCACGGTGCCAACCGACTCGGTGCGAGCGCCTTGATGCAGGGTCTGGCGGACGGCTATTTTGTGCTGCCGTATACCATAGGCGGCTATCTGGCAGACCTGGGCTGGTCAGCCAAGATCAGCACTGACGACGCTGAGTTCAAAAAAGCCGAGGAAGATGTTAGTGAGCGCACTAAAAAACTGCTCGGCATTCAGGGTGACCGCTCGGTTGATTCCTTCCATAAAGAGCTGGGCAAATTAACCTGGGAAAAATGCGGGATGGCGCGTGACAAGGATGGCCTGACCGAGATGAAAAATAAAATACCGGGCATGCGGGAAGAATACTGGCGTAATGTGCGCGTACTCGGCAGTACGGGTAACGTAAACCAGGACCTGGAGAAGGCCGGCCGGGTAGCCGACTTTATGGAGTTTAACGAGCTGATGGCCCTCGATGCCCTGGAGCGCGAAGAAAGCTGTGGCGGTCACTTTCGTTTGGAACACCAGACAGAGGCCGGCGAGGCGCTGCGACGTGACGACAAGTTTACGCATGTGTCTGCCTGGGAGTTTACCGGGGTCGGCAATGCGCCCAGGCTGCATAAAGAAGAGCTTGACTTTGAATATGTGAAACTGGCCCAGAGGAGTTACAAATAATGAAGATTACACTAAGAATCTGGCGACAGAACGGCCCGGGTGAAAAGGGTCAAATGAAGGAATACCCCCTTGATGATGTCAATGAGCATATGTCGTTTCTGGAAATGCTCGATGTCTTGAATGAAAGCCTGGTGAATAAAGGCGAAGAGCCGGTCATCTTTGATCATGACTGCCGGGAAGGCATCTGCGGGGCCTGCGGTGTGGTCATCAACGGCACTCCCCATGGTCCTGAACGGGCAACTACCACCTGCCAGTTGCATATGCGCAAGTTCAAGGATGGCGATGCCTTGCATATTGAGCCATGGCGCGCGCAGGGCTTTCCGGTGATCAAGGATTTGATGGTCGATCGGGGCGCTTTTGACCGGATTATCCAGGCGGGCGGCTTTGTATCCGTGAATACAGGCAGTGCACAAGATGCTAACAATATCCCGATTGGCAAGGACACTGCTGACCTCGCAATGGACGCGGCCCAATGCATTGGCTGCGGAGCATGTGTGGCGGCGTGTAAAAATGCCTCGGCGATGTTGTTCGTCGCTGCCAAAGCCTCTCATTTGAATCTGCTGCCGCAGGGCCAGCCCGAAAAATCACGCCGGGCCCAGGCCATGGTCGCCCAAATGGACCGCGAAGGCTTCGGTAACTGCACCAATCAGTATGAATGCGAGGCGGCCTGCCCCAAAGAAATCAGTGTACGATTCATTGCCAGGATGAACCGTGATTTTTTGGGCAGCTCACTCAAGGATCCCATCGCGACCTGAACAAGAACCGCACCAAACGGCAGTAATCGCTGCCGTTTGCATTGGACAAAATCCCGGCTTTGCGTCTACAAGGCCGGTTTTTTTTACTTTAATCATGGCCCGTATTTTCATTGGAATCGACCTGCCCGAGTCCATCAAGACCAGTCTGGAGCGACTGCAGGGCGGACTGCCGCGCACGCGTTTCAGCCAGATGGATGGTTTGCATTTGACATTGGCTTTCCTTGGGGATCTGTCAACATCGCAACTGGACAACTTGCTGCGTTGTTGTGCCGCCGGTAACCCGGCAATCGAACCTTTTAATCTGCGAATTCAGGGCGTGGGTCTTTTTGGCCGGCAGCGCAGTCGTTCAATTTTATGGGCCGGACTGGCCACATCGCCAGGTTTGTTGCAGTTGCACCAGTATATCTTGCGGCTGGTATCTTCTGCTAACCTGAAAAGTGATCGAAATGCGCTAAAGGCCCACATTACCCTGGCAAGAACGAATCTAAAACCGGACCATGACCGCCTCCTGATCTGGCTGCAAACGCAGGCGGATCTGAGTCTGCCGCCCTTTCTCGTGGATGAGTACCAGATTTTTGAGTCTGTTCTGCATCCCGAGGGTGCTCGTTATCAAATACGGGCCGGCTTTCCGCTGGACTGAGGCTCGAGCACAGAGCTTCAGTTTTAGCGACCGGTTTGCCCTGGTTTATACCAGCGTATAGACCCTGACCGCTTCGGTTTTGCCGCGAATCTCGGCCTTGGCGACCAGCCGGCAGGCAAAGTCGGGCGAGATTTCGGCCATTGTATTTTCACTGAAAAGTATATCTGTTTGATATAGTTTGTTTAATCCTTCCAGGCGAGCGGTCACATTGACGGTATCGCCAATCACTGTGTAGTCCATTCTTTGGGGCGATCCAATATTGCCGGCCACCACAATGCCGGTGTGCAGGGCAATGCCCATCTGCAGGGTCTCTTTGCCCACAGCCTGCCAGCGGGTGTTCAGATCCGCCAGCGCACTCTGCATTTTACGGGCGGCTTCGATAGCACGCCGGCTGTCATCGGCCCTGGATTCCGGTATTCCAAAGACTGCCATGATTGCATCGCCGATATATTTATCGATCATCCCGCCGCATTCGAAGATGATAGCAGCCATCGCAGTGAAGTATTCATTCAAGACGGTCAGGATTTCTGTTGGAGTGTGCCTTGCAGACAAGCTGGTAAAATTACGAATATCAGCAAACAGGATGGTGGCTTTGAGTTCTGTGCCGCCGCCTTCAATTTGCAGGGTGCCTGCATCGATCATGTCTACCAGATCACGGGGTAAAAAACGGGTCAGGGTCTCGCGCCGGCGGATTTTGAGAAAGGCGGCCTTTAAATTGGAAGATATCCAGTGAATCAGCCAGGCAGAGGCCAGAAAGGAAGGCAGACTCCAGAGCACGGCTTCAAAGGGTACGGCACTATCCAGACCGGACAGGGCGATCAGGCTGCCTCCCAGAGTCGTGCTGTAGACCAGAGCGGGAGTACTATGACGGAAGGCATTCAGAGTATTCAATAAAATGGCAAATGTCGTTAAAAGCGGAATCATAATGATTACCGGAAAAATTTGATCAAAGGGGCTTTGCTGCATTTCTGTGTAAATAGCCGCCAGCATGAGGTAGTCACAGCTAATTGTCAGATATTTAATCCAGGCATGATAGCGCGAACCTTTGGTAAACTGGTGAATGAGTACCAAATAAATAATCACTACCGGCAGGGTGATTGCCGAGATCGTCAAGTACTGGGTGCTGAGCACCTCACGCAACCAGGCGTTGCCAATGTCCATACAGAAACTACCGATAAAGAGAACAGCTCTAAAAACATTAATCTGGTGCTCGGCTCTGATTTCATTGGTCTGCAGGGCAGTTTCGATTTCCCGGGTTTGAGCGCTCATATTCGAAACGCTCCGCTGGGGTACTTTACTGTCAGCCTGTTTTTACTCATCCAGGCCGCGAGCAGCCGGTCACCCGTCGGGCAGGGATGCGCAATCCCCTGGTTTGCCTGGCTAGGATCAACAAGCGACCTGGTCGAGCTGATTCGCGGCGTTTGAATTACACCGTTAAGGGCTAAAAAATCACCTGACTTTCTAATCGCTCTAGTTTTCCTGAACCTGTGGATTTGATTACGGCTTCTTACCGGTCGGTGCAATGGAAAGGAATCCCGATCAACCGGGCTGGATATTGCCCGGCAATAAGCTGGAATGTCTGCTTGCATATATCCCGCCTGGGTAGAAAGCCAATACCACGAGTCCAGGATGCGTAAACAGTATATTAACCGACCCTTTGTACGCACGGCCGGACCGCAAGGCTTGTTAATCGTACTCAGCGTTTGTCTGCCGGCTCTGACCTGGTTGGGCACTTTTACAGATCCACCGCCTGCCTGGCGTATCGGGGCCGGCTTTCTGGCGGCGATTTTTTGTCTGCTGTGCGCCCTGAGTATGATCGATTCGGTTTTGCTGGGCAAGATTTTCGGCTTGCTGGCACTGTTGGCCGCTGGCGTAGCGGCATGGCCTTATTTAATTCATGATCCCTTTGCAGCTTTGGCCGGGATTGTGATGTTTATTTATATTGCTTTTTCTTTATATGATTACCGGGAGCCGCAGACAAAACAGCGCAAATCTACCCATCCGGATCGATGCAAGCAACGATTGCTTTGGGGTGGCATGGTTCTACCAGTCATTGCATTCTTTGTTGAGAACACAGATCAATTGCCGGGCCTGCTGGCCAACGGGATCCTGGTAGCGGCAACCATTCTGGAATTGGTGTTGTTTGGCCAGTGGGTGCGTCTGCAAACGCCGCCCATAAAAATCTGGCTGCATCTGGCCGGACTCGCAGTGCCTGGGGCGCTTGGCCTGGCGTTTTATTACCAGGTGATTCTGTCATTCAGTATTATCATCGCGCTGCTTTTGATCGTGCTTGCCTGGCCCCTTCAATCCGTTTTTGAAAATCGTTTTTATTGGTGGGAGACGTTTTTAAACCATCCCGCCCGGCTATTGTTCAGTACTTTCCTTTTCTTGTGCTTTGTGGGATCCATTTTGCTTTCCTTGCCTGTCGCCCGTAACTCGCAAAGCATCGCAACAGTAGATGCCGTGTTTACTTCTGTAAGCGCAGTTTGCGTTACAGGGCTTGCTGTGCTGGATACCCCCACGCAGTTCAGTCTGATTGGTCAGTTTATTATATTGCTGCTCATTCAGCTGGGCGGCCTTGGCATTATGACCATTACAACTGTGGCCATGCAGGTCATGGGAATCAGGATGAGTTTGCGCCAGGAACGGGCGCTGACCAGTATGACCAATACCGATCATCGCAACCTGTTGCATAGTCTGGTCACGATTCTGAAATTGACTTTCTTGATCGAGTTAATCGGCACAGTGCTGCTGACCGTGCTATTCTGGCAGGCTGGCGACCACCCGGCTATGGCTTTTTGGCGTGGATTGTTTACCGCGATTTCAGCTTTTTGCAATGCCGGCTTTGCCCTGCAGAGCAATAGCCTGGTAAATTATAATACCAACACGGCGATTCTGACAGTTGTGTCCTGGTTGATTGTGATTGGCGGGCTCGCTCCGGCGACCACCCTGCTGCTGCCCCGCTACCTGCGTCGTCAGCCCATCCCCATATCTGACCGCATTGCAATTTTAACCAGTATAGCGCTTTTGATTTTCGGTACCGGGGCTATTCTGGTTCTGGAATGGAATGGAGAATTGCGTCGCTTTGGATTTCAGGACAAACTGCTGAATGCCTGGTTTCAATCCGTCACTCTACGAACGGCCGGCTTTAATACGATTGCCATTCAGCATGTCGTTAGTCCGGTCTACCTGATCATGCTCATGCTGATGTTTATCGGTGGCAGTCCCGGCGGTACGGCTGGCGGTATCAAAACGACCACGATCGGGATATTAATGACCGCGTTTTGGACCAAGATAACGAACCGTCACGAGATTATTATTCAACATACGCGCGTTCGACCGGGCTCCATCTACCGGGCCGTGACGATCCTGATATCCGGGATCATTATCTGGTTTGCAACAGTGCTGATCCTGGAGATAACGCAGCAACTACCGGCGCGCGATATTATTTTCGAGGCCACTTCGGCTTTGGCGACTGTCGGTTTGTCGACCGGGATAACGGCTAGTCTCGATCCGATCGGCAAGGTGATTGTAATCATTGTGATGTTTATCGGACGCACGGGGCCCATGACGCTCTTTACGCTGCTAAGCGAGGACCAGGCCAATCCCATCCCCGACTCTCCGGATGTGCGCATATCACTAAACTGAGGTAAACTATGAGTCAACAGATAATTGTAATTGGTTTGGGACAATTCGGAATGACCCTGGCACACACTCTTTCGGAAAGAGGGGCGGAAGTGCTGGCTATCGACCCCAAGCGCGACTTGATTGAAGAAGCCTCCGCATTTGTTACCGAAGCAATGGTCATGGACGCAACCGACGAAAATGATCTCGCGCGCTTGCGACCTGAAAAACGGGATGCGGCCGTGTGTGCCATCGGCGATGATTCCCGGGAAGCTTCCATAATTTGCACCGCCTTGTTGCGCCAGATGGGCTGTCCCTTCATCGTGGCCCGGGCTAGCGACAAGGTCCACCAAAGGATCTTGAAACTGGTCGGAGCGCACCAGGTCATTAATCCCGAAATGGAATTTGGCAAACGCTTTGCCAATCGGCTCTTGTACCGGGAGATCATTGTGGGCACGACTCTGGGTGATGATTTACATTTGTCTGAAATGAATGTGCAGACCGGGATGGTCGGCAAAACCCTGGTGGAATTATCCCTGCCGCGCCGATTCGGGATTATGGTGGCCGGCATTCGTAAAAAGAGCACCCGGAAAGTCATTCAACCCGCGCCCGACCTGCCCCTGGAGGCGGATGACAATTTGATTATCGTTTCGTCTGACGCGGATATTTCACGGCTGATCAAGGGGGTGCAGTCATGAGACTGGGCAAATATATCAAAACCGGCTCCTGGATATTGATTTTGTTAAATCTCGGTATGGCATTTGGATCGATCTGGATATTTAACCGAATGGCGCCAGCCATTGCCGTAATTCTGGAGGAAAACCAGCGATCCTTGCATGCCTGTGAAAAAATGCTGGCGTCTTTGGGGCGCATCGGTGAGAATCCCGCACACAATCAGCAACTATTGTTTGCATTTCAGCGTAGCTTTGAACGGGCGCGGAACAATATTACAGAGGAAGAAGAAAATATCCCCCTGGAAGTTATCCGGCAGAATTATTCATCCGCGTTTGGACGGGATGTACGGGCGCGGGCGCTCACAATTGACGCGATCGTGCGACTGGCAGACATCAATCGCCAGGCCATGAACGAGGAAGATAACCGGGCGCAACAGCTGGGTTACGCCGGTGCCTGGGGTGTTGTGTTCATGGCCGCGGTGGTATTCCTGGTTCATTTAATCTTTTATCGACGCATCAATCGCAGTCTGATTAACCCCCTGGAAGAAATCAAATCCGTGATCGAGTTGCGCCGGCGCGGGGATAACTTGCGTCGCTTCTCAGGCAATAATTTGCCGCAGGATATACGCTCGGTTTACGATGGACT
>JAGRNA010000119.1 GCA_020441005.1 Leptospiraceae bacterium | reverse complement strand
TAGATGGCCTGGTCCTGCAGTACAAGCATCACCGGGCGACATTTTTACCATCCGTTTGGCAGACCCTGCCGGTCGGACTCGATTTTGTGCGCCAGTTGAAGCGCAAGGCCGCTCTGCCGATGGATTTTTGGGATGCTGATTTGCAGTTTCAGGTTTACACGGTGGCGGAGCACGATGGTGGCCGATTGGCCTAAGTCCACCCAGGAGTGTCCTGGTCGTTGGACCGGAAGCTGAGTAAAACCCCGAACTACTATTCGTTACCGAGGGGCAAGCGAGCCCCCTTCGAGGGCACCAGGTCAGCAGCATCAGGACATACGTAGTAGTGGCAAGGCCTGCGGAGCGCGGTTTCATTTTGAAACGCTGACACGGCGTCATTTTTTTTCACAAAGAATAAAAAAAATTCTTGCAGAATCTGAATTCAGATATCTACTTGGTCAAAAGGGCCAATTATAAACAGGCTCAATAAAAAACGGAGTGTAAAACACCATGCGAAAACTTTTACTCACAACAGCTGTGTTCCTGCTGGCGAGTGGCACCTTGTATGCCGAAACCTACCGCCTGTTCGTCCACGGTCGTTCAGACAAAAATCACTGTAATACTATCAGCGGCACGAGCAGCGCCAAGACTGATGTGCAAGGCTACTGGAGCGGCTGGGGCTATACTCCCAATGTCGCCAACCTGCGTTATGTGGGCTTTAACGGCGAGGCCTCCGGCGGCGCTTATTCCTGGTCCAGCTGCGGCGCGCAGCTGCAGCTGTATTCTGCACTCAACACTTTCTGCACCGGTTCCAACAACTGCGAGATCTACACCCACTCCACCGGTGGTCTGGTGGTCAGCGCCTTTTTTGGCAAGTATCCCTTCACTTCCAGCTGGTATAACATCAGCCGTATCCAGCTGATGGCCAACGCTTCCGGCGGTTCCGAACTGGCGGACATCGCCAATACCTTCCTCGGCTGGGCCGGTTGGAGCAACTATGGCGGCGAGCTGGATCACTCGGTATCGGTCGGCGGAGCGCGTGGCGGATTTGATCACAACCAGTCCGGCGGTCTGCGCTACTACACTACTTCCGGCGAAGGTAAAGACTCGGAAACATTCTACATCACATGGATGTTTTTGCCCGGTATTGACGATGGCGTTGTGGCCAACCACTCGCTGTGCGGCATCAACCAGCCCAACGACGTCGAAGCCCACTGCGCTTACGGCAACGGTAATCTGCGCGAATCCTATGCCTGCGGTTTTCTGTGGCTGAGCACTTGCTACACCACGCACTACCGCTGGAGCCCCTACTACACAGTATACCAGGGCGGCACTGCGCACACGCACAAGACTGCGATGGGTCACTACAACCGACGCTAGGCAATTTTTATTGCGAGCACAGGAGGCCGGGCAACTGCTCGGCCTTTTTTGTATTTCTGACCGGAATGACACTATTCTGCCCGGTAAAAAATACCCCCTTTGCTGACCAGGCACATGGAATCCATTATACCGAATTCACGGTGCCCGGGATAAGATCATTTCTAATCCGAATGGCAAAATTGATTTTGTGGTCGAAGGCGGTCACCTGATATCAATGAGCAATGCAGAAGAAATCAATGCTTGCATCAATAATGTATTGGCAAGCGCATGATAGCGACACAAGCTGATCATCAACAATATTGCTATGAACACTGGTCAGTACAATGCATTCAGAAGACAAACTACATCTATCACGCTGCTGAAATTAAGCATCAACCTGGTTAGAATTATTGGCTCGGTTTTTCTGATCAGCTTTGGCACTGCCTGCGCCTTCTTCTGGCACCCGCAATCGCAGTTTGTCGGCGGCAGCTGGGAGAGCTTTCCTGGTTCCGTTACAAGTAGCCAGCAATACTTTTACTTGCTGGAGTCACGTTTCGAAACGCGCAAGGCTTCCCTGGTCCCTGGATCACAAGCGACGGATACCCGCGACCACCAAAGCATCATTCATCAGTATCAAAGAAAACCGGCACCGGAGCAGGGCCGAGAGCTACTCAAGGCCACTGGACAGCAGTGGCACTTTAAGGGGCAAATTCAGCCGGGCACTCTGTGGGTACTGCATGAGCTATTTGCCTTTGTCGAGATCATGCCGGATGGACATAGTCGGATATTGGCTTTCAAAATGGACCCGCAAGCGGGCGGACTCCTGAAAGATCCACTCATCCGGCATCAACCCGCCGTCGCCGATGCCTACAGTCTCAGCGCTGAATCTTCCGGAAATTGGCTCTCTGTGATTGAGCCGCAAGCTAAAGATCAGCTCCAGATTCATCTCTACGCCACCCATAACCCGCCGGGGCAGGTGCATGGTAGCCAGGCTTTTCGCATCCAGTGGCCTGGCGGCGGTTTACCGGCCAATCAGTGGTCTGACTCTGGCGGCTTGCCGCAGCTGTATTTACGAGCAGATCGGCAGGTATGGCAAATTAGTCCGTATGATCCGCAGCTCAAGCGAGCCGCTATTTTTCCGCGTTGCTTTGAATGGGGCCCAGGAAACAGTCTGGTTTCTGTAAATGGTGAACGCGTCCTGGTCACTCCGGATAGCAACGGCACTGAATTAACCCTGGCGAAAGAAAACATCGGGCCGTTTGCCAGAGACAACTCTTTGGAAGGTCTAATGATTGCAGACCCGGCATTGCTTGGCGAGGCTTGCCCTTGAACGGGAACTGCTTGCAATTGTTTTTTGCCCGGCAGTGGAACAACAAGTTGGCCGGAGAAGTTCAGGCCTGGCTGCTTGTTCTGGCTGTCAGCACTGTGACGGGATTGGCCGCTTGTTCCAGGGAAGCAAAACTCGAACAGGCCATTCAGGCTGCAGCGGGCACTAGCGGGGCGGCCGCTGTTTTCATCGATCTGGATTCGGATCAGCATTTTTTTCTGAATCAGAAACTGGCTGTAGTGCGGCATTCCCCTTGTTCCACTTTTAAAATCTGGAATACCCTGATCGGATTACAAAACGGTCTCATCCACTCGGCATCGGAACCCTTTTATGCCTGGGACGGCCAGGAGCGGGTCATTGCTGCCTGGAACCAGAATTTGACCCTGCGGGAAGCCTTTCAGGTTTCCTGTGTGCCGGCGTTTCAGGGTCTGGCTCGGCGAATTGGAACGGAACGCATGCAGAGCTCGCTGGAGGCGATCAAGTACGGGGATGGCAATCTGAGCGCCCCGATTGATTCTTTCTGGTTGCCGCGTCCCGATCAAAAATCGATCCAGATCTCGGTTCTGGAGCAGGCTGAACTGCTGCGCGATTTGTTGGCCGGCAGACTGCCCTTCACCCAAGCGGCGGTGGCAGTTTTACAGCAGGTGATGTTTATCAAAGCAACAATGCGGGGCCGTTTGTATGGCAAGACCGGTTCGGCCGCTACTGTTACAAAAGCTGGTTCCATGCTGTTTCACGGCGGCTGGTTTACCGGCTATGTGATCAGCGGGCATCGGCGGATTGTCTTTGCTTTATATATCGATAGAGATGGAGCATCCGGCCAGACGGCTCGTGAATTACTGGAAAAAATTCTGATCCAGGGGGGCCTGCTGTAACTGCGCGGCGCTTACAGCGTTATTTTGAGCTGCTCATGGGGTGGTAGAGCATTTCGGTTTTGGAAACGACAAATTTTTGTAGAAATGTGACGCGGGCCTGCTAATCCTGTCCTGCAATTTTGCATGGCCAGTTGAAAGGCGCAGCAGTTGCAGCAGCAGGAAAATAGTATAAATATTCATATATCAGATTTCATGAAGGGATTGCTGTTGTAGAAAGGCCAGCTTGTCCGGCGGTATGACGATGTGTTCAAGGCAGTGATGGCCGCCGGTATCGCTGGATCACACAGCGGGATTCCTGCCAGCTCTTCGAAATGTAGTGAATAAAAAACAGATAAGCGGGAACAAGGATGAAAAATAAAAAGGGATTATTGGTTTTAGGCGTATTAGCGGGTGTTTTTTTGATTGTAGTGGCCTGGTTTTTGATGAGCGATGACAACTCAATCGCGGATTCGGACCGTGATATTTTGAATCGGGATACGCCCCCCGGTCAGGAAAGTGATCCGATGAACACGACAGAGGGCAATGCTCCCCTGGATCCCGCTGAAGAACTAAGCTATTATAAAATGTGGGCCAAGTATCCCCCCACGACCCGTCCTCTGCATGAGGGCCAACTGGATCTGCTGGAGCCCTTCACACTGCCCCGCGCAGCCATCCCGGTGATAGCGAAAGCGGCGGAAGGCTGCCGCAAGGTAGAAAATAAAATCGAATGCGAAAAAGAAGCCGAGTTTGCCGAGATCAACTGCAAGCTACAGCCGGAAGCGTCCCATAGTTTTGGAACCGGTGATTTTCATGTTTATCTGCAATGCACTGATCTGAAGAAAAACGTGGCTATGCCGATCGACTCTATCGAAGCTGAGGTTTTTCATCTGGAAGGCCGTCGGTTAGTCAAGGCACCGCGGCCCATCGGCCTGGGTGACAAGGGCGAATACGGTGACAAGAAAGCCGGTGATCACATCTATACAATCCAGGTCCGCCCGACCATGAACGAATGGGGTCCAACCTATGTTCGCACAACCATCAAGGTGAATGGACTGGAGCATGTGCAGCAAGTTGATTGGTACAGCACCCCGCATAAGGTGGCTGAATTTGGCACCAACATCCAGGACAGCAAGCGGGATGGCAGTCTGGTGGTCAGTATACCCATTACAGTAATCAAGGCTGGTTACTACGAAATACGGGCCAATTTGCAGGAAAAAGACGGTGAAAAGCGCATGGTGGCCAGCGCCAGCATAAAGGAAAGACTCTCGACCGGTAATCATGTGGTGGATCTGGAATTTTTTGGCAAGGTGATCCGGGATTCTGGAGTTGACGGTCCCTATATTGTCCGTAATATACGCGCCTTTCGTGATAACGGAGTCATGCCCGCTGATGAGCTAAAGCAGCATGTTGTTGCCGGCACAACTCCAGAGCCGCGCGAAATAACCGAGCCGGCCATGGAATATGTCAAGCCGGCGGGCGAGCATACGACGGAGAATTATCAGGCTCTGGATTTTTCAGCCGAAGAGTGGCAGTCCGCAGAAAAAGACAAGCGTATCCAATTTTTAGAAAGCCGGCTTTAAGCCGGCTAGTTCTACTTGCTGTTCGCCAATAGAGCTGGATTCTGGACGGCGGAATGACTCTGCTGCAAGAATACCTGATTTTTCTGGCACAAGCCAATATCACCTTGTTTGGCTTCGTAGCCATATTCTTTATTTTTCGCTACAAAAGCCTGGATGCCTACATTGATAACCGCTATGCGACTTTGCGGGATATTTTTCATGCAGCGCTAGAGCATCATCCGCACCTGGAACTGCTGCTGCTGGCTCTGGGCAGTAATCGGCCAACCGATGTACAGGAGCTGTTAGAGCATGCGCCGCATCCGGAAACAGTCCGATTTTTTATTCATGATATTTCCCGGCTGTATCAGTGGCGCTCCGCCTTGAAAGGACGAGCCATGTGGACACTGTTTTATTTAGCCTGCCTGACAATCGCAATCCTGTGCGTGCTCTTGTTTTCAGGATTGCTGGCTTATGATCCATTGCTGGATTCGCTGACCCGCGCCGTAATGGCGTTGTGTTTTACCATTGGTCTGGGGGCCACCCTGAATTTATTGTACAAATCATTCGGCCAGTCTTTTAGTAAAAAAGGATTTGGCAGCAGTCGTTCCATATAAATAGCACTCGCCACAGGATACACTGTTCAAATACTTGCTGGCAATGAACCGCCTGGAGACAGCTCTGCAGGATTTGCGTGTCCTTTTGATCGAACCAGAACTGGCAACAGGGCGGGTCTTCGCCTGGTCCGATGCGTCTACCAGCCAGATGTTTTTCAGGCTGCATATTCCCTTACTAGTCAGTTTCCCTTTGGCCATGCTGTTTTCCCCTTTCAGCTGGTGGCATGGCTGGTCTTCCATGAAATATGTGCTAGTCCTTTCCATGATCATGCTGCTTGGCCCCTTGATTATTGCCCTGGTCCATGACCTGCTACTGCGCTATATGCAAATTCCGCGCACTGATTTGCTGGAACCATACCAACCTGGCAATAGCAGTCTATATGCGTTGGTGCCGCTGATGAGCACCGGTGTATTTTATTTTTTTCATCCAGCATTGGGTCTGGTCGTGCAGTTGATCGCGGTTGTGTACAGTTTCCTGCTGACTATTCGCTTGTCGTCCAGCATATATCAATATAGCCGGGCCCGAGTGCTTGCCAATTTAGTGCAATCCATCATGGTCCTTTTCATCCCGCTCTTTGGGGCGTTAATCCTGCTTGCCTTTGCCAGAACCTGGCTTTTCTTTAGATAAGCTCCGAGGTCTTTTTTGCCGGAATCCAGGGAACAGTGTTTTCATATCCAGCCGCATCCGCGCGTGATTGAGCTGCTGAACGCCCGGACCTGGCCGTCGAGTTTTCGGATCAGCGCAATATCACTACCCTGGCTGTGTTCCGGCATCGGCCGTTATCTAGTCGGTATTACGGATCAAAACTACGCTGATCTAAGGCGCCAGGTCGAAGATGGCCTGCTGCCCGGCGGCCTGGACAGCGTTCGCCTGCGCAGTGATCATATTCTGTTTGTACTGAGCAGTGCCGTCCAAATCCGATTGTACCCTGATGCAAAACTGGCAGCCAAACTGGACCTGGAACCCACTGTACTGGGTCAATATGCCTATGACACGCTTGGCCAAACCTGGGTCGATGGTCCTAGCGCTCAGAATTGGACAGCGGACCGTCCGTTAGAAGGGCGTCCGGATGCAATGGAGCGGATCGATACGATGGCGGATACGACCGCTCGGCGTCAAATCCTGTTGGATACAATTGCAACAAGCGCAATGCTGGATCAGGAATTGGCCCCTGAATTGACAAACTGGGTACTAGGTACTGCGGCCGAACTGGATTTTAAAAATATGCCTCGTAAACAGCTGCGGCGCATCTTCAAACGCATCCTCATTGCTCGTAAACCCAGCCGAGCTTTCTTGTTGCTGCACCAGGCAGGTATTCTGATGCATATACTGCCGGAATTGGCCAGGGCATGGGATCTGGGTCAAAATCGGCATCATAAATACGATATTTTTTATCACAGCATTTATTCCTGCGACGCTGTTCAGGTGCCGGATCCGGGCCTGCGCATGGCCGCCTTGTGTCATGATTTGGGCAAGGTGGACACCCGCCAGGTGCAGGACGGTCATGATCCGACCTTCCATAATCATGAAATGGTCAGCGTCAAACACACGCGCAGTATATTACACAGATTTGGTCTGGCCTATGACCGGGAATTTGCTAAACGGGTTCTCTTTTTGGTTCGCAACCATATGTTCCATTATACGAGTGAATGGAGTGACAAGGCCGTACGACGTTTTATGAAAAAAGTCAGCATGGCCCAATTGCAGGATTTGATTGCCTTGCGTCTGGCGGACCGCAAGGGCAGCGGGAAAAGCAGCCAATTGCCGCGCGCCATTTTGGCGCTGCAAGCGCATATGGAGACCATTCAAGCCGAATCCGAGCAACCTTCCGTGCGGGATTTAATGGTCAATGGCCGGGATTTAATTGCGGCTGGCATTCCGGCCAGTCCCATAATGGGCAAAATCCTTGACCAGTTACTACTAGCTGTAGTAAATCAGCAAATTCCGAACGAAAAGGATGTCCTGATCCAGCAAGCCAGACAGTATTTCCAGGAGGCCGGCGTGGATACTGGAATCAGCGCAGCCGATATTGTACAAACTGGAGCAACTGGTTGAAGTCTGATGCATACAAAACGGTCCTGGATCTCCTGCTCTCACAGGACGATTTTGTTATAACGACCCACCGCGGTCCGGATGCGGATGGAGTAGGGGCCTGTCTGGCGCTCGCCTGGCTCCTGCAATCAAACGGCAAGCAAGTCCACATGATTACCAATGAGCCCATTCCGGCCCGACTAAAATTCCTCGATGCGGGTCATCAGATCCATCACTGCCAGCACAATAGTCTGCCGGACCTGGATTTGCCGCGTAAAGTCAACATTCTGTGCGTTGATAATTCGGATCCGGAGCGCCTGGGGGTGTTGCAGCAGCTGCTACAGTCCGATTTGTCCAATTTGATCGTGATTGATCACCATGATGTACAGCGCGAGGACTATCAGCATCATTTTACCTGGCCGGCAGCCAGTTCAACCTGCGAAATTGCCTATGAAATTCTGGCTGCCAGCGGTCTTTTGGATACGCAAGCGTTGCCAATTGGCGTTGCCAATGCAATCTATGCCGGCATAGTGATTGATAGCGGTCATTTCCGATTCAGCAAAACCAGTCCCCGGACGCATGAAATCGCGGCCCATTTATTGCAGTTGGGTGTCCGCAGCGCCGATGTCGCCGAAAGCCTGTTGGCTCGTTGGCCGGTGGGTCGTCTGCAGGGTCGCCGCAAGCTCTACGAACAGCTGCATGTCAGTCAGGATGAGCGGATTGCCTGGTTCATCATCGACAAGCGCGATCTGGATGAACTGAACATCAGCTTTGACGACCTGGATGGCATCATTAACGAATTGATCGAACCGGAACAGGTGCAGATCGGCATCATTTTTTCCCGCCGGGAAGCGAATCAAACCCGGGTCAGCGCGCGTTCCAAGCAGGTTGTGAATCTGCTACCGGCCGTGGAGGCCTATGGTGGGGGCGGGCATAAAAACGCCTGCGGGGCCACGATCCCCAAAGACCTGTCGACCAGTGTGCGGGAGTTTTTGCAAAGGGTCGAAAGCTGCTTGCCAGCATAGCATTTTTGCAAAACCATCCCAGAACACAGCCGCATGCTTTTTAACTCGGTTATTTTCCTGCTTTTTTTTCTGTTTGTGTATCTGCTGTACTGGCAACTCAGCGGTCGCGCTCGTCTGTACTTTTTAATCCTGGCTTCAGTCTTCTTTTACACCTGGTGGGGACTGGAAGCGGAGGGCTGGTGGGGACTGCGCTGGGTAATTCATTTTATCACCATTGTGGCGCTCAACTACTGGATTGTGAACCGCATGCGGGCTGCTGCCGACACCCAAATGCGCAAGCGCTGGTTGTACGTCGCCCTGGCCCTGAATATCGCCAATTTGGGTTTGTTCAAATATTATGGTTTTATACGCACAGTTTTTTTGGACCTCGGCATGCCCGCTCCCCCTCCCGTGGCCCTGTTTTCGTTTCTACCGCTGGCGATCAGTTTTTATACCTTTCAGCTGTTGGCTTACACCATTGATGTCTACCGCGGAGTGATCACCAGCGAGCATAGCTTTCGTAATTACTTTTTGTTCATTTTGTTTTTTCCGCAGTTGATCGCCGGTCCGATCATGCGATCCAGTGATTTTATGGAGCAAATCGAGCGACCGCAATTTACGCGCGATCGATTGTATTCCGGTTTGTGGCTCATCATGGGTGGTCTGGTCAAGAAAGTGCTGATTGCCGACCCGCTTGGGTTTATACTCGCTCCAGTTTACCGCAGTCCCGAGGCCTATACCGGGCAGGCAATCTTTCTGGCCGGGGTGGCATTCTCCATCCAGGTCTACTGCGACTTCTCGGGCTATACCGATATTGCCCGCGGTGTGGCCCGCTTGCTGGGCTATGATATTCCCGAAAATTTTCGGGCCCCTTATTTTGCCCGTAGCGCCCGCGAATTGTGGGGTCTGCGTTGGCATATCACATTGAATACCTGGTTGCGCGATTATTTGTACATTCCCCTGGGCGGCAGCCGGGTTGCTCGCTGGCGGGCCTATTTTAATCTGTCGGTTGTTTTTGCGATCGGCGGTCTGTGGCATGGGGCTGATTACAGCTTTGTGATCTGGGGAATCACCTGGGGACTCTTGCTTTCTCTGGAGCGCTATGTAGAAGATGATTTAGGTATCAACACCACACCCCGTTCCAATCCGGTCCTGATTGGTTTAAAAGTGGCTTTTATGTTTGTCCTGTTTGTGCTCGGCGCCCTGATGTTCCGGGCGCAGGCGGTGCATACAGCCGAGCTGGATTACTCCAGCGGTCGAATCATGCTGCAAATGTTGAGCGGTCTTTTTGCGAATGGCCATACAGCACTGCTGTCCGGCCTGCAAAATGCCAATCCGGCTGATGCGATTCTGATGGCTGCCGATGTTTTTGGCCGGGACGCCTTGTATCTGGCGGATTTTCCCAATGTGCAAACTCTGGCAATCATGATTCTGGTCACAGTCATTTTTCATGTGATTCAGTACAAGCCAGATCTATTTGCGGGCCTGCGTAAGTACGATGTCCCGCTGTTACTCACGGTGGGTACGCTTTTAATGGGTGTTCTTTTACCCGGCATGGCGGTAGCCGCTCATCAGTTTATTTACTTTGTTTTTTAGCCGCACCCCCCACATTGTCCGAAAAGGGGCTAGGCCTTGTGCAATAAAAGCAAAAACTTGTCGAGGGTGTATTGTAGCGCCTGCAAGCTGACAGGTTTGGAGATAAACGCATTCATACCGGCATCAAAACATTTTTGCCGTTCCTCACTGAACACACCGGCGGTGATGGCGATGATGGGCACCATTTTAGCCAGCATGCCGTCCATGGTGCGAATTTCCCGGGCGGCCGTCAGGCCATCCATGATCGGCATTTGCACATCCAGCAGAATCAGGTTCGGTTGTTGTTGCTTGTAACTCTGCACCACTTCGGCACCGTTTGTGGCTGTAAAAATCTGGATGCCAGGATAAAGTTTGATCAACATAGAATGAAGCAGCAACATATTTACTTCCACGTCCTCGCCGATCAATACCGTCACGTCGCTGTAATCGACCTTGTTGCCCGGGGTAAACCGGCTGCTCCGGATCGTCTGTCTGGCATGCTGCGGCGGGCTGCCAATACGGCACAATAGACTAAACAAATCATCCGGTTCAATCGGTCTGTTAATACAGTAGTGATTTTTAATACGCTCACACTGCTGCGCTGTGCGGCTGTTATCCTTTGCTGAATGAATTAGAATAATCGCCTGATCCCACTGCAGTCCCGTAAGACGAGACCGCAGTTGTTCTATGCGTTGCAGCCCGTCCGGTGAGGACAACTGACACTCGGTCACAATCACATCAAAACAATCCCTGGCCCTCAGCTCTTGCAAGGCAGTTTCACTGTCAGCATAATCCCGGACGCTGATGTTCCACTGGCTCAGCATGGCAATCAGAGCGCCGCGGCTATGCTGATCGCTGTCAATTAAAAGGCAGCTCTTGATATCGCCGATAACCGGGCTTACATTGCTGAGCGGCCATTCGACCGTTGTACGAAAATCAAAATGAAACACGGAGCCTAGCCCTGGCTTGCTTTCAAACTGAATAGCGGAGCCCATTTTGCGCGCCAGCATTTCCGAGATAACCAGCCCCAGGCCGGTACCGCCATATTTGCGGCTAGTGGAGCTGTCGGCCTGAGAAAAAGCCTTGAACAAGCGGCTTTTTTGTTGTTCGTCGATACCTATGCCAGTGTCGCGCACAATGATACTAAAAGCACCGATATGATCCTGCTGGGCCTCAAATTTGACTTGCAATTCGACCTCTCCGTGCTCGGTGAATTTTACAGCATTGCTCAGCAGGTTGTTTATAATTTGTCGGAGTCGGAATGGATCGACCATCGCAAAGCGCGGCATGCGGCTGTCAATACTTAGCAGCAGGCGGATTGCCTTGCGCTCTGCGTTCAAGGCCGCCAGATCGGCGCAGTCTTTCAAGAGCTGGGTCATGTCGGTCTTGATAACTTCCAGAGCCATCATGCCGGCTTCCATTTTTGAGTAGTCCAGAATATCATTTATAATATTTAGTAAGATATTCCCTGAGTTGATGATTTGCGAAACGTACTGGCGGTGATTTTCTGTAAGATCGGAGCCGGACAACAGTTCCGAAAAGCCAATAATGCCATTGAGCGGAGTCCGAATTTCATGACTCATGTTGGCCATGGCCTCGCTCTTGGCCAGGTTGGCTCTCTCAGCCTGCTCTCTGGCATCTGTCAACTTCTTTTCGGCACTCAACCGGACGCTGATATTCTGGAACCAGCCATAGGCCAGGCTCACGCCGTTGTTGTCAGCGTGATAGTTGATGGAGATTTCGACTGGCACAACACTGCCGTCCGCTAACCGGTGGGCGCTTTCGAGGCTCAGAATTTTTTGGGTTTTGATGGCGGAGATCAAAGCCGGAATTTCCTCCCTGGTAAAATTGGGATCCCAGTCCTGTATTTTCCAGGTATTGATGACTTCAAGCGGCGCCTTGAAGTGGCGGCAGGTGGCCTGGTTGGCGTAGATCATCCGTCCACCATCGTTTAGATCGGAAACATAAAAGCAATCCCCCGAATTCTCTACCAGGGTACGAAATATCTTAACCTGATCCAGGCTTTGGCGTAGCTCGCGTTCGCGTTCCTTGAGCGCCAGTTCGGTTCGCTTGCGCTCGTTGATGTCCTGATGGGTGCCAAACATGAGCAGAGGTTGTCCGTCCTCCGTCCAGGTTGCAATGCGTCCCCGATCCAGCACCCAGACCCAGCTGCCGTCCTTATGCCGCATGCGCGATTCAAACTCGTAGTATTCCAGCTCGCCATTGATATGTCGTTTGATCAGTTGATTGCTTTTTGCCAAATCTTCCGGATGAGCAAGGCGCTCCCAGGTGTCGATGGAAACAGGCGCCAGTTCTGCCAGTGTGTAACCGATAATCGCGGCCCACTGTGTATTGAAGACCGTCGCACCGGTCTGGATGTTCCATTCCCAGGTGCCGACCCGGGTGCCTTCAATGATACTGTCCAGTTGAAACTTTTCTTTGGCGAGCAGCTCTTCGGTTTGCTTGTTGGCCGTAATATCCAGAAACACAGTTGTGAAGTATAGTCGCTCAGTGGAATAGGCATGTACCCGGTACCAGCGATCCAATGGCCGGCTGTATTGCTCAAAGTTGCGCTCCTCCCCGCCGAGGGCGACCTGACCGTAAAACTGAATCCAGTTGAAATCATCCTGATCGATTCCGGGTAGAACTTCCGTAACGGTTTTACCAATCGTCAATTCTTTACTGAGCCCGGTGATTTTTTCAAAGGTCGCGTTGACCTCCAGAAATTCGTAATCTACCGCTTTACCGCTTTCATCCAGGAGGATTCGATGTTGTGCGTAGCCCACCAGGGGACTGGCAATCAGGGGATGTTCACTGGCCGGCATAAGGTACGAACAGATCAAATTTCAGAGGCATTTTCGATGTCATGTCGATGATTCCTTTGTTTCAGGACAAAACGATCAGATTTGTATGGATTGGCAATGTTTTTTTCGCCGGAAAATGAGTGGCTAGCATGCGCGTCTGGACTAGTCTGGCGTTGCTTGTTGCCTAAGCAGGCAGCGCAAGTAAAGAGTTGTCAGTACCAATGAAGCCTACCGCAGCAGAGCAAAAAACCGCGCCCAACGCCACAAAACGGCCTGGCTGGCTGTACTTGTTCCCGTTGTTGATTTTGGCTCTGGCCTTTATTGTAGATAAGCAGCTCTTT
>JAGRNA010000118.1 GCA_020441005.1 Leptospiraceae bacterium | reverse complement strand
GTGTGACATGGTGGCGCAGTTTCGACCCTGTTTTTGGCCAAACCCAAAAAACAATGCCCAGCCAAATCCCTCAAATATAAAATATCTCTCTAATCCAGGGGTCGTCACCGTTATACGGCCCGTGAATTATGCTAAAACAGCCGCCCATACTCCAATTTCAAGCTATTAAGTATCTTTCCATCTCACCAGCTCAGTGCACGCATTTCATTTTATTAACCTGCTTTCAAAGTCGGCCGTCCAAACATTATTGCCGTGTTATTGGGTTCGCCCGGAATAATTGGGTATATCGGAACATATTCAATAATATTCGACCCAGCAGCCCTAAAATCAAATTGACTCAATCCTTGTCGTGGCCAAATTAACGGTGCATGTCATTTCTTTGCTTGATAGTCGCCAGGTCTTGCTGGCTGCATGGCGCCTGTAGCCCAGCATGGTTGCCAGGATTACAGCAATTGTATTATAAAAAGCCTGCAACCGGTGTGTTTGTGATCTCACAACTGATTAGCGAAAGACCCCTTGTGGCTGTAACCCGGAGCGAATATCTGTGATAGCGATGAGCACGGCCGAAAGTCAACTGGAAGAGTTGTTTATCGCCAAGCTGCAGGAGCTAAAATACCAGTATCGATCCGACATTCGCGATCGGGCGGCGCTTGAAGCAAACTTCCGGGAAAAATTTGAGGCCCTGAATCGCGTGCGCCTTACTGACAGCGAGTTCGAGCGCTTACTGGAAGGGATCGTCACCGCCGATGTTTTTTCCGCCGCGCGCACCCTGCGCGAGATCAACAGTTACACCCGCGACGACGGCACGCCGCTCAACTATACGCTGGTCAATATCAAAGACTGATGCAAGAACACCTTCGAGGTCATTAGCCAGTTAAGGATCAATACCGACTATAGCCACCACCGTTACGATGTGCTGTTGCTGATTAACGGCGTCTCTGCGGTTCAGATTGAGCTGAAAAGCCTTGGCATCAGTCCCCGGCGGGCCATGCAGCAAATTGTCGATTATAAAAATGACCCCGGCAACGGCTACACGCGCACACTCTTATGCTTTGTGCAACTTTTCATTGTCAGCAATCGAACTGATACATGGTATTTTACAAATAACAATAGCCGTCATTTCTCATTTAACGCCGAGGAACGCTTTTTACCGATGTACCAGTTCGCTCCCGAGGACAATTCCAAAATCACGCACCTTGACGAGTTCGCTGAACAGTTCCTGGCCAAGTGTACGCTCGGTAAAATGATCAGCCGCTATACTGTGCTTGTCGCCAGCGAACAGAAGCTGTTGATGATGCGGCACTACAAACCGGGTCCGCTTGCCGAAGTGCAACGCGAGTTTTATTGATTGGCGAGCGCCTGCCGGCTGACCGCCGGCACCGCGCCTTCCGGCTTACTCGCTTACGCTCGTAGACACGTCAGTCGCTGGCGCAATAGAGTAGCACTACAAGGCGCGACGTCTTGACTGCCAAGATTCATAAGCTGTTATGATTATGATTCCGACCAAATAGGCGGCCATATCATACCAGCTAAAACGGGTACCTAGTCCAAGACCAAACAGTTTCAAGATTAAATACTGGCTTTGAACTAATTGCAGGGGTACTCCGGTCAACTGAAAACACTCGATCGCCGCCACTAGCACCAGAGCCGCCAGGCTGCGCGCCGGCAAATTGTCCCGCGGCCGCAGCAGCCCGATGATCAGATACAACAGGATCGCATATAATGCATCCCCGGCATATTTACTCAGCAGCAATGATTGAAAGGGTATAATCCGAGATGCCAGTCCGGCGGCAATCGTGATCAGTATAAGTGTCAGCCGCTCAAAAAATAACATTTGGACTGCACTACAATATCAGCCTCCTCTCAGAATGCCGACAAAGTGTTTCGAAAATGAATACGCATCCCCGGGCCAACGCGCTGTCAGAATATTGCCATCCTGGACTGTAAAACCGCGGCGCAGGTGACCGGGATTGTCCCTGAGCATGGGCATTGGGCCGGGGCAAAAATCGGCATCCGACTGTAAGGCAGCAATCACTTCAGCCTGACAGGTTGTATTGGGGTACGTCCGATAGTAAGAACCCAGCCAGAGGCGGGTTAAATTATAAGCGGCCAGTTCTTGTGACTGCAGCAATGTTGTACATTTACGGCCAAAAAGCACCGAGCGGCCATCTGCCAGCTTTGACCTGGCAAGCAGCAGAACTCCGTGACAAATTGCAGCTACCGGCTTGCCCTGCTCTACAAATTCTGCTGCTAATTTCTGCAGCAGCGGCGACTCTAGATAAGACCGCATTCCTGGCGCGTGACCGCCATGCAGTAGTAAAGCATCATAGTCAGCGCCATTGATCTCGGCAAATGACAGGGGACTGTTAAAGGCTGCCGTTGCCATCATTGCTGTACAAGCCTGCACAGCGTCTTTCCGGGCCATTAACAGGCGTTTCCAGATACCCAGACCAGCCCCGGTCATCATTAGCGGATCAGGCTGAGACGATTGGCCGTCCTGGGTGGCAAACTGGATCTGAAATCCAGATTGCTCGAGAACTTGCCATACTATACTGGCTTCGGTTGGATCAAAGTCCTGACTGGCCATCGGCATTAATATCATCCGCATCACCTCGGTAAAAATGTATTCCAGTCCACTCAGACGACCTGGGTCGCCCGCACAGGGGACACCAACTGCGACCGGACATTGGTCGAAATGCGCCCCTTTTTACTGCCGGTCAACTGAATATCGGACCAATCAGCTCTGTGCGCAATAAAGCCGAATACTACGCTTAAAGGGGGAAGGCTCCCCCTGGC
>JAGRNA010000013.1 GCA_020441005.1 Leptospiraceae bacterium | reverse complement strand
ATGCTTCAATATTTTTATAGCCGATTTCAGCTATTTTTTTGAGCACTTGTTTAGGGTTATCGGCCATAGCGTCCCTCAGTGTATAAAGGGCTAATCCGCCGTAGGATGGGGCAGGAGAATCCATAGTCGCAGAGGCATTATTTCCAGCGTCCGCAGAATTTTGCGGAGCGTTGTTACAAGCTGCCAGGCTTAGAAAAAGCAGGGCCAAAAGCGAGGGGAACAGATTATGCATCTTTGTCATTTGAATTATTATCAATTGTCATTTTGAGTAGTGAAAATAAATCGAATTTAAGTTATTGTCTGGTATTTTCCAATCTTCGTTTTTGCTTAGGGGCGACGCAACAAATAACCTGTCCTTTCCACGCACCACCTGCTCCAAATCTTCCACAACGCCGTCACCGGTAGTAATTCTGCCAAAATCCCGATCCGTTATCTCGCGGTATTCAGCCAGGCTACGGCCGTCACCGTAATATTCCTGCAGCTTTTTTAGTTCTGCTTTCAATTCTGCCACCTCTTCGGCATAAGCAGGATCATTGATCACATTGTGCATCTGCTGTGGATCCTTTTTCAGGCCGTATAACTCCCACTGGTCAATATTGTAGTAAAAATGGGCCAGGGTGTACTGCTGCGTGCGGATGCCATAGTGAGGTTGTACATGGTGCCAGAAGGGGAACTCATAGTAGTGGTAATACATGGACTGCCGCCAGTCACCGGGGGCCTTGCCGTCCAGCATGGGCGCAAAACTCCTGCCCTGCATTTGATGGCCCGTCTCGATGCCGGCCACTTCCAGAAAGGTAGCGGCAAAATCGATGTTGGAGATAATATCCTTATTTGCGCTTCCCGCTTTGACCCTATCCGGAAATCTCACAATAAAGGGCATCCGCAGCGATTCTTCGTAAATAAAACGCTTGTCAAAAAATCCGTGGTCGCCCAGGTAAAATCCCTGGTCGGAAGTCAGCACGATCATGGTGTTGTCCGATAAGCCGTTTTGATCCAGGTAGTCCAGTACCCGGCCGATGTTGTCATCCAGGGATTTCACACAAGCCAGATAATCTTTGATGTATCGCTGATAGCGCCACTTTCTGCCTTCTTCATTGCTCATGCCTTCAGGCTGAACGAGTTCGCCGCGCCCTGCTCCATAGAACCCCCATTTTATTTGTTCTAAGTCGCTTAATCCCTCCGGGCTTTCGAGCTTCATATCCCGGCGGCACAGGTAGTCCATGGTCATTTCCGTATCACCTGCGGTCAGTTCCCTGCCTTTGTAGTCGTCATTGAAAGTAGCAGGATAAGGCATTTCGATATCATCCCACAGATTGGCATAGATGGTATCAGGCTCCCAGGAACGGTGGGGCGCCTTGTATTGCAACAGCATCAGGAAGGGCTTTGACGTATCTCGCTGGCCGCTCATCCAGTTGATGGCAAAATCGGTGGTGAGATTGGTCGCATAGCCTTTTACTTCTTCTTCCAGGCCATTATGGTTGTAGACGGGGTTCCAGTAAAGCCCCTGCTGTGATACTGCTGCATGAAATCTATATTCATCAAATCCTACCGGGTTGGTGCCCAAATGCCATTTCCCAAAAAGGGAAGTTTGATAGCCGTTTCTCTGAAATTCCAGCGGGAATGTCCATTTGGTGGAGTCGAACTTTCCTCCGCTTTCATTTTTGTAATAACCGTTGATGTGGCTGTAATCTCCGGTGAGGATTGCCGCCCGGCTCGGCCCACAGATGGCATTCGTACACATTACATTTTGAAACAACATGCCCTCATTGGCGAGGCGATCCAGGTTGGGCGTAGGTGCGATATCCTTGTATATATTCCCATACGCGCTGATAGCCTGGGTCGTTAAGTCATCCGCCATGATGAAAATAACATTGGGAGGAGCGGCGCTTTTTTCATCGGCGCTGTCTTTTGCGGCATTGCCGGTGCAGGCCGAATAGATCATGGCCACGAGGAGGGCCAGCATTGAAAAGCTGCGGGTAGGTTTGTTAGCTATTAACATGATATATTTGCTTTTTCATTCAAAATCCGCTGAAGCGAACAAGGGCACGTGTGGCAGGTTATATGCCAGGTACACAAAGAAAGGCTTGTCTTTATTTTCTTTGACGTACTTGATGGTTTCCTCAGTGTAC
>JAGRNA010000117.1 GCA_020441005.1 Leptospiraceae bacterium | reverse complement strand
GAGCTGGCCGCGTTTATGCTTGTGAGATTTGCCGCAGAGCGCTTCCACTTCTTCGAGCAAAATCGACTGAATATATTCAATCGAATTCTTTCGAATGCTGGCCTCGATTGTGTCTTTGGTGAGTTGTCTGAAATCCTCCAGAGTATAAAATTCTGCTTGTGGATTTTCGTTAGTTGATTGATTTTTCATTTGGAACCCTTCTTGTGTATTTTTTGTTTCCAAGACCTAAATCCTGGATGGATTCCGCTTTTCAAAATCTAACGGTTTGTGGGACTAGCTCAAACCCAATATTCATTTAACATAGTTCAAATTACAGAAAAAAGTTCACCCGATAATGATATTGTAAAATATTTGCAAGAGACAATTATTACTTCGTATAGAACACTGGATTTCTACAATTTTCATTTAGGTAAAGAAGCTACTCTTGATGAAATTAGACAGTATATAAATGAACAAGTTGTTCCTAAAAATGAAAATCAATTTGATCGGAATGTAAGACATGGTGATTGGGGTGAAATACTAGCGGGATTAATTGTTACATACTTTCAAGATTTAATTATTCCTATAAATAAGCTTCAGTGGAAATTTAATAAAGATAAAGCAGTATTTGGAACAGATTTGATTGCATTTAACAATAATGAGAAAATCGATGATATTTTTTTTTATGAGATTAAAACAAGAAAAAATCCGAATACATACAAAAGAAGGTAAACCCGGATTCAATGATTAAGCGCAATTTTTAAGTGCTTCATTCGGTGTTAAAAAAGCCCAGTGATTTCCTTGGCTGGTTGTTTAACAGTTTTTCCACAGATTTAATATCTTTTGTTGAAATCAAATCAAAATTCGTTTTTTTCGGAAAGAATCTGCGAATCAATCCGTTGGTGTTTTCAACGCTTCCTTTTTCCCGGCTATGGTAAGGGTGACAAAAATAAGATTCTACATTCAAGGATTGAGATATTTTTGCATGAGCTGCAAATTCCTTGCCGTTATCATAAGTAATCGATTTTCTGCAACTCCCAGGAAATTTCCGGAGCAGGTTCACTATGGAATTTTTAACTTCTTCGGCAGTAATTCTTTCAACCTTGGCAATTAGAGCTATTTGTAGCTTTCTTTCACGCAATACAACCAGGGCGGCTTTAGATTGTCTTGATGCAATTGTGTCAGCTTCCCGGTCGTCCACACGTATTCTTTCGTTGATTACGGCAGGACGCTCATCAATAAATTTTCGATCCGGTATATCACAAACCCGCCTGGATTTGCCAGTACGGCGAGTTTTACGCCGTTTGTGACCTTGAGGCAAGTATTTAACAAGTCGCTTTTGCTCTTTGTAAATATAAAGATAAATTGATTCGTAATTGGTCTTGGTGCCATCGATATGCATACCAATGCGACCTGCTATGATTTCCGGCGTCCATCCGATTCTTGGTTTCTCATGCACAAAGTCTCTGATCTCTTGATTTTTTAGCCTTTCTCTTGCATGAGACCAACGCTTTCTTGCGTCACTCCGTCTGGATGCCTGACTCGCAAGATATGGTTTTGGATGAACGGGAGCGCCATTACGTTTTAATCTCACGAGAAATTGTAGATGCCGATCGATGCATTAGCTTGGCAATTTCGCATCGTAGTTTGCCCTGATCCAAAAGGGTTTGCAATACAATCCTCTCCTCATGTGAAAAATGCTTGTATTTCTTTTGGTTATTTGATTTTGTTTTCATTGGTTCTCTTTGTTGATTGGTGTGTTTGTGTTAAACTAACCTTCCAAAGAGAACCCCTTTTTCAAGCGGTTATTTTGCCCTGTAAAATTGCACTTAATCATTGAATCCGGGTAGCTGAGAAAGGTCGTCTGATGAATGGATCCCATTATGGTAATGGTTCTAATGGAAGTTCGATTGGTGGGGGACATGTTGGTGTAATTCCCCCTGCTCTGGCACAGGACTCCCGAAGGGAGGGCTGTGTGGATACTGCAGGGGGAATCACACAAGGTCCCTAACGAATTATCCCCACACAGCCCCCAAAAAGGGCTTAAAAAAAGGTAACATAACCAAAACTATGTTACCAAATCTCAACACCCAATACTATCAGTACATCTTCAACCACGTCCTCTCCAGCCTCTACCCAGTAATCTGCTGCAACGAACCAGCTACCAGACCCATCAAGAACAGACCAGCAGATGTGAGATGCTCCAAGTGTTTGAAGCAACACAGTAAGCTCAGCAATACCCCATTTCGCAATCTCAGAATACCACAGGCATTTGCAGGTTGGGCTATAGAAGAGTCCTACATACGCCACCCAAAAGTCTTAACCGCCATGGAGATACAGAAGCAGCTTGGTATCTCATACAAGTCAGCTCTTAATTTGAAGAGAAGAATACAGATCATGGCATGCCAGATGATGCCAGTTATGAAGCGACTCATCAGAAAAGAACTCGAACAAGAGTTCCCCAAAGATTGGAAGCTACCACCAGATGGGGAAAATGTCACACCCCATGTATATAATAAGAATGTGGTACATGCAGATACATTAGTTCTCTACAGCATGAAAGACAGATATGGCAGGAAACGCCATAAAAACAAGGGTTTAACGTCATCTATATACCGGAGTGATAAACTCGGAGGTGAGCAAGTCGGAACACTGGTTCATCAAATCACAAATGGCAAATGGGTGTTATTGGATTCCATACCAAACCTAACGGCTAATGTATGCGGTCCAATCATTAAAGAATCACTACCACGAAATACCTGTTTGTTTACTGATCGAGACTACACATGGTTATATAGAATTTATCCCAATCATCGAATGGTTAATCATTCGTTGAAGTCTTCGGACAAGAGATTCAAATACTCTCGTGACCGTTGGTGTCAGAACGGAGTTCATAACCAGAAGAGCGAAGGTCTTAATAATTCTATAAAGACTGCCTTTAGAAGTTATACTTTCACGAACCCAAAATTCTCGACCATGTATTTGAATGAATGGTCTTTTTTTCGAAACCTGCGGTGCTTTGGATTGGAGGAGTTGGGGAAAGAGAAGGCGAGTGAAATAGTTTAGCGAATTCGAGAATGAGTATGCACCGGTCAAGTGATAATGGTGGAGATGGGTGTGGTGATAAGTTGGGAAGATTCACACAAGGTCCCTCATCCCGTATCCCCACAAATCAGATATTTCAAGGCCGGACCAATTCAATAAGCAATACTACCAATACATATTCGATGAACTTTTATCGCGGTTATATCCAACTAAATGCGAATGCGGCACAACTTGTAACCGGCCAATCAAAAACAGACCATATAGCTTACGATGCCCTAAGTGCTTAAAACAGAAAAGCAAACTAAGCCACACCCCATTTAGAAATCTAAGAATACCTCAGTGGATGATGGGGTGGGCTATAGAAGAATCCTTTATAAGGCACCCTAAAGTATTAACCGCCAATGAAATGCATAAGCGGCTTGGAATTAAATACCAGACGGCTTTAACCATGAAACGGCGTATGCAGATCATGGCATGTGAACTCATGCCGGCTATGCGTGAGCTAATACATAAAGATTTAAACAAGGAATTCCCGGCGGAATTCAAATTACCCAAAGAGGGAACTGATCTAACCGAATTTAATGAGCGGCACAACATAGTCCATGCAGATACATTAGTATTATATAGCATGAGAGAACGTTATGGCCGTAAAAGGCATTCAAACAAGGGTTTAACGAGTAGTATTTATAGATCGGCCAAATACGGCGGTGAACAGATAGGTATACTCGCTCACCAAATTACAAATGGAAAGTGGGTATTATTAGATAGTATACCAAACTTAACAGCGAATACAGTCGGGCCAATTATTAAGAAATCTTTACCCCGGAACACGGCTTTATTTACGGATAAAGACTACACATGGCTTTATCGCATATATCCTAATCATAGAATGGTGAACCATTCGCTTAAATCAAAAGACAAGCGGTATAAGTATTCACGTGATCGCTGGTGTCAATTGGGAGTCCATAACCAGAAATCGGAGGGGTTGAATAATAGCATTAAAACTGCATTCCGGGCATACACTTATATCAGGCCTAAATACTCAACCATGTATTTGAATGAATGGTCTTTTTTTCGAAACCTGCGGTGCTTTGGATTGGAGGAGTTGGGGAAAGAGAAGGCGAGTGAAATAGTCGTAGCGAATTCGAGAATGAGTGTAAACAGGTCAAGTGATAATGCTGGAGATGGGTGTGGTGATAAGTATGAAAAGGTCACACAAGCATGTCTTCATCGCCACCACGAGCCACCACGATCTCGCCGGCATCTTCGAGCTTGCGTATAATGTTTACAATTTTTTGCTGGCAGTCTTCCACATCTTTCAATCGCACGGGACCCATGAAATCCATGTCTTCTCGTAAAAGCGAGGCAGCGCGTTTGGACATGTTCTTGAAGATTTTTTCCTGCACCTCGACATCGACCGATTTGAGTGCTTTGGCCAGTTCCTGGTTGTCCACTTCGCGCAGTACCCGCTGGATAGCGCGGTCGTCGAGCAGCACAATGTCCTCGAAGACAAACATCTTCTTTTTGATTTCATCGGCCAAATCCGGATCTTCTTCTTCGAGGGCTTCAATGATCGTCTTTTCCGTGCCACGGTCAACGAGGTTGAGAACCTCAACTACCGCATCGATGCCACCAGCGGATGTATAATCCTCTGAGGCTAGAGTTGAGAGTTTGCGTTCGAGCACCCGTTCCACCTCGCGCAGCACGTCCGGCGAAACCCGTTCCATCATCGCGATTCGCTTGGCAACATCGGCCTGAATCTGGTGCGGCAGGCTCGACAATATCAAGGCAGCCTTTTGCGGCTCAAGATAACACAGGATCAAGGCAATAGTCTGCGGGTGTTCGTTCTGAATAAAGTTTAATAAGTGCTGCGGGTCAGTACGCCTGATGAAGTCAAAAGGTCTGGTTTGCAGACTGGAGGTCAGGCGGTTGATGATGTCAATGGCTTTTTGGGTGCCGAGGGCTCGTTCCAATACCTCACGGGCATAGTCGATACCGCCGGTAGTGATAAACTCCTGAGCCATCATCAGCTCATTGAATTCAATTAATACGGCTTCTTTATCTTCGGGTGTAACCTTGTCGAGTCTGGCCATCTCAAAAGTGAGTGACTCGACTTCCTCGTCGCGTAAATGCTTGAAGATTTCGGAAGCTACTTCCGGCCCCAGTGTAATCAGAAAGATCGCCGCTTTCTGACGGCCGTTGAGCTGTTGCTTCTTGGACTGGAGCATAAGTCAAATTGACCTTGTAATACAATATCGGTCGAAAGACCTGAAAAGGGCAATGAAAAAAAGGACTTTGATTTGCCTGTGCAGTGGACCATTTGATAATGACCCATGCTCGCTACACGAATAATCCCCTGCCTTGATATTAAAGATGGCCGGGTCGTGAAGGGCGTAAATTTTGTGAATTTAACAGATGCGGGTGATCCGGTTGAAAATGCCCGTTATTACGCCGATCATGGGGCTGATGAACTGTGTTTCCTCGATATCACCGCCAGTTCCGACAAACGCAATATCGTCGCCCGTCTGGTCGAGCGAGTAGCCGATGAAATATTTATTCCTTTTACGGTGGGAGGCGGTATTCGCACAGTTGATGATATCTACGCGATTCTGCATGCCGGAGCGGATAAAGTTTCGCTAAATACGGCTGCTTTTGAAAACCCGTCTGTTTTGACCGATGGTGCCCGCCGGTTTGGCTCTCAATGCATCGTTTGTGCGATTGACGCCCGGCGCACCAGGCCGGAAGAAAATCTTGATTTTAAATATGAGGTTTATTTGCATGGCGGCCGTACACCGACCGGCCAGAATGCTGTGGAGTGGGCCCGTCGGGCTGTAGAAGCCGGTGCTGGTGAAATTCTATTGACCAGTATGGATCGAGACGGTACGAAAAGCGGCTATGATCTAGAGCAGCTGCGTGACATAAGATCAGCTGTCAGGGTGCCGGTAATCGCTTCTGGTGGGGCCGGGCATCCTGATCATCTGGTGGAAGCTGTGCAGCAGGCGCAGGCGGATGCAGTGTTGGCTGCCTCCATTTTTCACTTTCGTGAGTACAGTATCACCGAGACCAGGCGTTTGATGCTGGAGCGGGGTGTGCATGTGCGGCCGGACTAGCTTTCAGGCCGTGTTTTTTGGCTTCATTCCATTGGCATACAGATTTTAGCGTAACATCGGAATCAAATTGACATCCAGGTTCAAAGAGGCGGTAGTGTGATTTGCTCTGTAGATACTGCGATTTAAGGAGTTGGGCTTTATAAATAGATCTGATTTCAAGTGCTTGCGTGCCGATGATCCAAAAAGCGGGCTTTTCACTGGTCATTAGCGGGTTTGTGATTATATTGAACAGGCTTGAAGGCCGGTACAGCGGAACTCCGGAGGATGCTACATGAAAACTGGTTTAACAAATGATTCTTCTGAATCTGAGCTGGAACAGGATTTATATTTAGAAATGGGTGAAGCCCATTTGAGTTCTGCTGTGGAGACCCCATTGCGTCCGGATGCTTTTGATCTGGATAACAATGCCAAGATTCGCAAAATTCAGGAGCATTTTGCGATCATCATGGAGACGCTCGGACTGGATTTGAGCGATGACAGCCTGCGCGGTACGCCGTATCGGGTTGCCAAAATGTATGTGGACGAAATCTTCAGCGGTCTGGATCCAGCCAACCGGCCCCGTATATCTGTTTTTGAGAATAAATACAAATATGGCGAGATGCTGGTAGAAAAAAATATCAGGCTTTCCTCCAATTGCGAGCATCATTTTGTGCCAATCATCGGCAAAGCACATGTGGCCTATATCTCCAGTGGCAAGGTGATCGGACTGAGTAAAATCAATCGTCTGGTGCAATACTACGCTTCTCGACCGCAGGTGCAGGAGCGCTTGACGCGTCAGATCCTGGAGGATCTAAAACAGACCCTGGATACTCCGGATGTTGCGGTCATCATAGATGCCGAGCATATGTGCGTCTCGACGCGGGGCATCCGTGATACCGGCAGTGCCACGGTCAGCGCCGCGTATAGCGGAGTCTTCGAGCAAGAAGGCAAGCGGCGCGAGTTATTAAACTATATTAAGCTCAATACCACTCAGGGATGATAAACGGCAGTTAGATCGGCTCCCGCGTCCCAGGGCTTGACAATCGGAACAGTCAGCAGAACGGCTTGCTCCATCAGCTGCTCCAGGTCGCACCGCAGACGTCGCGTCAAGGCCTCCACAGTGCCGCGCTTGTCATGCCCGTATTCGTGCCAGTACTCCGAAAGCCTGAATGTTGGCGCAAACAAAAGCCGGGCGGAGCGTGAGCGTTCCTTGCTCTTCCCCAGAGTTATCTTTTCAAAGCGGTTGAGCCATTCATAAAACCGTTCTGCAGTGGGCCGTTCCAATAGATAGCGCGGGTCGAAGGTGCTGAAGTTGTAGGCCAGGCGTAATTTTTTTTCTGCATCCTGGATGACTTCTTTTTTTACGCCAGCTAAACGCGGATCGGGAAATCCGGCATTCACTGTCTCCACTATTAAATACAATTTGCGAATTTTGGTGATAACATTATCGTCGGGATCGTAGCCGGTCAGTTCAATTGTTTCCGCGACCTGATCGAGGATGCGGTGGCGTAAAGCGCGGACTCTTTCTGGAAATTGATGCTTGTCCTGACCTGGAGCAATGCCATATTCTGCCTCGGTGCGTTCCATTAATACCCGACCGGTAGTCAGGAAGCGGCGCAGTAAATTTCGCTCTCCAGGGTCAATCCCCAGCCGCTGTTCCAGACGCGCGATTGACATGCCCAGCGCTCGACGCTGCTGCTCCGGAGTGCCGCTTATAATATATTTTACGAAAGAAGGCAGCACAGTAATGTCGGCAGCTGCGTCCTGCTTCAAGGCGTCTGTCAGACCCCAAAATGCAATTTGAGCAGCGCCGGGTTGAAAAGGTACCATATTATCATTTTCGAAATTGTTCATCCCTTCCGGATACAGTACCAGCTTGCCTTTGTTTTTGGCGAGTACCTGCCGTGCCATCTTGAGAGATTCACGGTCTGCGGCGCCAGCGAGTACAGAGAATGCGCCAAGAGAGCGGATAAATTCACCAATTGCGCCGCCGGCCCAGTCAAAGAGTGTCCGGGAAGCCATATAATTAAACCGGGAACCCATTACATTGGCCACATGGTAGGCTATGGCCGGTTCGGCAAAAGTAGGGTGATTGCTAAAATGCAGCACCCGGTGTTCGCGAATGCCGCGCAGCATCTGCTGGTCATCTTTACTGATTGTGATTTTCTCAATTTGAAAAGTCAGCTTCAACAAGGCATCGTAACTCAAATCAACTCCCCAGGCAAGCGGGGCAGCTGTGCGCGGGGCGATAAATGTTCGGGGCTTTTGCCGACCCAGATTGCGAATGAATTCCAGCATGGGCAATTGGTATCTCCAGAGCTTTGCTGACAAGTAAATCAGACAGTTTTCAGGCCTTTAGCTGTATTTTTCACCGTTGCAGTAGCCGGCATTTAAATACAGTCAGACTAGCAAAGCTCACGCGGTTCGGCTGATAAAGATCCGTTTATCTGGATACATAGTACAGCACGGTCATCTTCAATGGACGCACCACCGCTGAAGTCTTCAACCGTCTGCATAATTGTCTGCGCCAGCTCATCTGGTCTGACTCCAGGATGATCCTGGATGCATTGGTACAGGCGCTCATAGCCGAACATTTCGTCCCTGGAATTGCGGGTTTCCAGAATGCCATCCGTGTACAGTATGATACAGTCATTGTGCTGCAGTTCCATAAACGCATTCTGGTACTCGATGCTTTCCATCGACCCGATAAAGAACCCGTCACTGCTTAATTCAAATAATTCAGCGCGATTCTCGCGTTGTAAAACGGCCGGATGATGACCGGCATTGCTATAAATCAGCTCCTGTTTCTCAAGATCCACAATCATAAGCAATGCTGTTAAGTAGTGGCTCAGGTCACCGATCAAACGGAACATATCTCGATTGACCTGGTCGAGCACCAGGGCCGGATTGGGACAGTTGATCGTGCCTTGTTCGCCAGCCAGATTACTGACATGGGCATGAAAGGACAGCTTTGCCATAGACGTTATCAATGCCGAAGCCACACCATGCCCCGAAACATCAGCGATTAAAAAAGCGTATTGGTGCGCCTGGATGGGGATGACATCATATAAATCGCCGCCCAGGCTTTCCATGGCTTCGTAACAAGCTCCGGTGAGCAAGCGATTGTTCGCGTAGCTCCGACCGGAAGCGGGTAATAAACCTTGTTGTAAGCGACGGGCCATATCCAGGCTGGCCAGGATTTGTTCATTTTTCGATACTAATTCCCGGTTGGCCAGATCCAGTTCACGGGTGCGCCGGGTCACCATGTTTTCCAGATTCTGATTGTACAGCTGAATCGTCCGGGCCATGCGCACAAAGCTGCGTCCCAGGTCCTCGATTTCATCGCCGGAACGAATGGCAAGAGTGGGGACCGGGCTTTTGGCATCTAGCGCTTGAACTGCGTTGCTCAGATTCTTTATATTCTGACTTAATCGTCCGCCCAAAAATATGCTGCTAATCCATGCCAGCGCGATGATAATTCCAGCCAGCAAGATCAATTGGCGCGCAGTCCGTAGCAAACGATCCTTCATTGCATTGGCAGTAATATCTACACCCAGGAGCCCCAGGAAATGGCCATCCGGTGCAAAAATCGGCGCATAGCCGCTGAAGGACCAGATCCCTTCAATTTTGGATCCGACCACCTCGCCTTGCGGATCATAGTAGAGTTCATCTTCGACCAATATTTTTCTTTCTTTCAGAGCCTGCATCATGACCGGAAAATCGCTGATATCATCTACTAGCGAGTGATACCAGATCTCTTCAATTGTGGCCGCCCGGGCCAGTAGTTGCTGGTACTCCGGCGAATGGATCCGGGTGCCGGGTGGTATTGTCAGTTGATCGCGACCCAGTTGCAGATTGCTTTGCCCTTCGGCCAGGGCTTGCTGCAATTGTTCTTCCAGCCAGTCGCCTTCAGCCTGAGCGGAATTATCGGCAACGATCCAGGCTTTTTCTGGATCGGATGTCGGATATACAATGTAGGCGTAGAGCAAGAGTCCGTTTTCCAGTTCCACGATTTCATTTAACTGACGGGCGATTGTTTTGTAAGCGGGGCCTTGCATGGCCCGGCGGGCTGCCAGGTAAGAAAGGGGGCGTCGCAATCCGCGCTGCAACGCGGACAGCGCGCGGGTGTCCAGCCGCGCTGCGCCATGTCCGGCAATGCTGCGCAGACGCAGTCGGAGCTGCTCATGCAGTGAGGATTCCAGGCTCCACCACGCGATGGCAATCAAGGCGGCGCAGAGCAGGGTGCTGAGCAGCACCAGGATCGCCGTTATTTTGGCACGGATGCCCATCCGTACATGCCAGCCAGCAGATTCACTTCGGGTGCCCTTCCGGGTACTCATCTTTCCATGACTAACAGGCTTTGCGAGCCTGGCAAGGATTAGTCTGCCAGGCAATCAGTTTTTGTAGTCCCGCAGGGTGTAAATCGGCACAGCTTTCTCCTTGCCCCGCACCTGCCCGTGGGCCAGAAACAGGGTATCATATTTCTGTTTGATCCGATCATGAGTGTGACCGTCAATCAGTATGTCTTGCTGAAAGCGTTTGGTCAGGGATTGCAGTCTGGCCGCCAGATTCACCGGATCGCCGATCACAGTATATTCCATCAGGCGCTGCGATCCAATATTG
Source organism: Leptospiraceae bacterium (assembly GCA_020441005.1). Taxonomy (GTDB): domain Bacteria; phylum Spirochaetota; class Leptospiria; order Leptospirales; family Leptonemataceae; genus JAGRNA01. The sequence continues at coordinate 7,217 of JAGRNA010000117.1, read as the reverse complement.
CCGGCAAATACCGTACTGGTGGCGATGCCGATGCCGACCCCCAGATCGTGCTTCAGGTAGGGCGGCCGAAAGGAATTAAACAGGTCGCGATGCTTGATGATTTTAAGAGCTGCCCCGGCACAGTTTTGGGCATCGTTGCCGGTGCTGGCTGGACAGCCAAAGGTGGCCAAAAGCCCGTCGCCGAGTAGTTTGTTTACTGAACCGTGATTGCTGAAAACAATGTCGATCACATCGCCAAAAAATAAATTTAACAGTTCAACAAATTCCTCCGGTTGCAATTTCTCGGCTAGACTGGTGGAGCCGCGGATATCCAGAAACATGATGGTCGCTTCGGTGGTAATGCCGCCCAGTTCAGGCTGGATGCGACCGGCCAGGATATCGCGCACAACATCATCCGGGAAAAAACGAGTGAGGCCTTTTTTTTCGTTTTCCAGTTTTGTATTGGCAAGCTCCAGTTTTTGGCGATACTCCGCGATTTCGAACTCCTTTTGCACACGGGTAATCAGTTCGGCCCGGTTAAACGGTCGCACCAGTATATTGTTCGCGCCATTGGAAAGGGCAGTGATTATGATTTCGTCATTATTTTCATCCAGCATAGCCAGAATAGGCAGCTGACTTAATTCCTCTGTGGCCCGCAGGTCTTGCAGGACCAGCATACCTGGCCGCTCCTGCAGCAAGAGATTTAACAGCAGCATATCCGGGTTCTGATCCCGGATCCAGTCCAGTGCCTGCCGCACGCTGTTGGTCGCCTGCACTTCGTAGCCCATGAGTTGCAGATAATCCTGCATCCGATCATTCTCGGCGTCCGGATCGGCTAAAATAATAATGCGATGGGAGCTCAGTTCCATAAGCTTTAGATCGGCAGCATTCCACCTGCCATTCCTTTATTTATGATTTTTGGTATGGGGATCGGGCTAGCGCACATTGTGTTCCAGGAATAATTCCAGGTACTCCCGATCGCTGCCCTGAATATGACCCACCAGCCAGTCCTGCAGCCAGGCAATCAATTCCGCCAGGTCCTGACCGCTCAGCTCTGAATTTTGATTGCTGATAATTGCAGCAATACGATCCTTAAACTGTTGATGTTCCCGACAGTGATCACTGGTTGCCCTGAAATCGTACAATTCGAAGTACTTTTCCTCAAAATCAAAATGATATTGGGTGTACTCCAGTAATCCCTGTAGAGGTTCAGCCAGCGACACTGGCTCCCGGTCCGCACTTACAAATGTAAGCAGTTGATTGATCAGCTCCAGCAGTTTCTGATGTTGGCTATCGATTGAATAAATATCGAAGCTCCATTCTGGTTGCCAATCAATTTGTTGCATGCGCGGACTATACTCTTCCGCTTTCTTGACAGGGCAATGCATTTCCTGATTGCCAAATAGTCGCCCTGATCAATTTTATCAATCCGGGTCCGTCAATCGGGCACCAGGGGCCATTTTGCGGCCTGACAGGCTGCAATTGAACAGAAATCCGCATGTACATAAGCAACAAGCATATCACGGAGTGGCTGGTGCGCTTCAAAATTCCGATCGTTTTTACCGTCGATCTGGGATTGAGTATCCTGGCCTTTTGTGCGGCCTTTTTCATTCGACTGGACCAGGATCTGCCGAGCATTTGGAGTAATCCGGGCTTTTTGATCGCCCTGGCGCTGGCTACAGCGATTCAGATGACTGTTTTTTGGTTTGCCGGTTTGTACCGCGGAATCTGGCGTTTTTCCAGTATTCCGGATTTGGTGCGGATTGTGTTAGCGACCACTTTTGGTGTCAGTCTGACCGCTCTGGTCGTCTTTTTCTGGAATCGACTGGGGGGTATCCCGCGCAGCATTTTTATCATTGATTGGCTCATGCTGGTCGTGGGACTCGGTGGAGTACGCTTCAGCTATCGGATCTGGCGCGATTCCTTTCACCCTTCCTTTGAAAACCGGGCAATCATCGTCGGTGCCGGGCGGGCCGGCGAGCAACTGTATCGCGAATTACGCCACAATTCAGCCCTGAATACCGGTGTGGTTGGTTTTGTGGATGATGAACCCGCCTTGCGCGGTAAATACCTGCATGGAGTTCCTATTTTGGGCGAGATACGGGATTTGTCCGAGCTGGTTAATCGGACCGGTGCGACAGATATTCTAATCGCGATCCCGTCCATCAGTTCGGAACGGCTGAGATCGATTGTTGATTCGTGCGCAGAACTGGGCGTGAATGTAAAGCGCCTGCCGGATTTAAGCAGCTTTGTGTCCGGACGGATTTTTGTGAATCAGCTCAAGGATGTGGGCCCCGAGGATTTGCTGCGCCGCAAACCGGTTGAGCTGAATCGGCAGTCTATGGCCGAAATGCTGCGTGGTAAAAGGGTGCTGGTCACGGGCGCCGGGGGATCGATTGGATCCGAAATTTGCCGCCAAATCCTGCAATTCGGGCCGGCCTGTTTGATCCTGATTGAACAAACCGAACTTTTTTTATATGAGATAGAAAAGCAGCTGTCCGAGCTGACCTCGCAGATTCCCATTCACTATATCATAGCAGATGTGCGTAATGAAAGTGTAATCAACACGATTTTTCATGAAAAGCGCCCCGAGGTGGTGTTTCATGCCGCTGCCTACAAGCATGTGCCGCTCATGGAAACCAATCCCTGGTATGCCGTCCAAAACAATGTGGGTGGTACTCGTAATGTGGCCCGCGCCGCAGGCAAATATCAATCCGAGCGCTTTGTATTAATTTCAACCGATAAAGCAGTCAATCCCACCAATGTGATGGGGGCCACCAAGCGGATTTGTGAAATGGTCTGCATGGATTTGCAAGAAAGCGAGCTGCAAACCCGCTTTATTGCCGTTCGTTTTGGCAATGTGCTGGGCAGCACCGGTAGCGTCATTCCGCTATTTAAGCGTCAAATTGAGGAAGGCGGACCAGTCACAGTCACTCATCCAGATGTGCGCCGCTATTTTATGTCTATCCCGGAGGCCGTGCAGCTGGTGATGCAGGCGGCCGCGATGGGCGTTGGCGGCGAGGTCTTTGTGCTCGAAATGGGCGAACCGGTGCGGATCCTGGATCTGGCCCGCGAAATGATCGCCCTGTCCGGTCATATACCGGATCGTGATATCAAAATCAAGTTTACCGGTCTGCGACCAGGTGAGAAGCTTTACGAGGAATTGTTGACCGGGGCCGAATCCACCATGACGACCTCTCATCCTGGCGTCCGCATTGCCCGCTTAAGCAAAAATGCGGCCGATTTTCAGGATTTACTGCAAGGTCTGCTGCGTCTGCCGGTTAAAACCAGCGACACGGAACTGATTCGCACCATCCAATTGCTGGTGCCGGAATATGGGCCCTCAGTTGAACTAAATAAAAAGCAACTACGGTTGGTCCAATAAAAGGCTACTCAAGCCCTGAGACTCAGGATTTGTGGTCGCATGTTTCCAATTAGAATGAACAAATTTGCTCTGGTGCTTTTCAGTGCTGCCTTGCTCCTTTTTTGCCAAAAAGAGGAATCTGCGGCCAATGAGAATCAGGGTTCGCATGAGGAAGGACAAAGAATGAGCGAAATAGCCGTAATCAAGACACGTCTCGGTACAATTAAAATAAAATTTTTTCCGGATTTGGCCCCGAAGCATGTGGACAGCTTTTTAAAGCTGGCGCGCGAGGGTTTCTATAATGGCACCACCTTTCACCGGGTGATCCCCGGTTTTATGATCCAGGGTGGTGATCCGAATTCCAAAGACCCCAATAATCGGGCCATGCATGGAACGGGCGGTCCGGGCTACTCCATTCCAGCCGAGTTTTCCAATAAAGCGCATACACGGGGCATTGTTTCCGCTGCGCGTAGTCAGGACCCCAATAGCGCCGGTTCGCAGTTCTTTATCTGCGTTGCGGATGCCCCCCATCTGAACGGGCAGTACACAGTCTTCGGTGAAGTAATCGAGGGCATGGATGTAGTCGACAAGATTGTGGCGGAAGAGCGTGATAATCGCGACAATCCCATCACCCCGGTGGCCATGGAAATCACGGTAGAATAAAATCTATCCAGTGGCGGCTGATCCATCAGCCATTGCAGACCCAAAAAAGCCCTTGTTGTAAGCAACAGGGGCTTTTTTTTACGCGCGGCAAAGGTTGGACCGGATTGGGTCCATTTGCAGCACCTTTCCATCGAGGCGCATTTTACGGCCGGGCTGGCGTCCGGCCGTTTTTATAATCTTGATCGTGTTACTGCGATTTGCTGACCGCTGACCTGCCGGCTGGCTCGGTCTGGCGGTCGACAAATACAGGTAACCTGGAGCAACACGGCTCTCAGGTTTCGTCGTTCGATTTACGATGGTGGTGACCGGGCCCATCGGCGTCCGGGCGATAATCCTCACGTCGTGACTGCGAATTACCAGTGTTGCGTGATTGTTGCGATCGTCCACCGCCGCGATTGCTGCGCCGCCGTCTGCCACCGCGACCACCGCTAGATCCGGCTGAAGCGGAATCCGAATCGGCCTTGTCCTCGACAACGCCCTCGCTGCGGGTGAAAATCATTTTACCGGCTGCAGTCTGAATAATGGATGTCACGCTAACGCGCACTTTTTTGGCCAGCAGGTTACCGCCATTCTCGACGACCACCATTGTGCCGTCTTCTAGATAGCCGATCCCCTGGTTATCGTCCTTGCCTTCCTTGATAATCTCGATAATGATCTCCTCGCCGGGCAGTACGACCGGTTTCAGGGCGGTAGTTAGCGTGTTCAAATTGAGCACTTCAACACCCTGCAGGGAAGCCACCTGATTCAGGTTAAAATCATTCGTGATCAGCTGGGCTCCCGTCTCGATAGAGGCCTTGACCAGCTTTTGATCCACTTCGCGGGTATCGGTATAGTCCAGATAGCTGATTTTCACTTCCAGTTTCTTGCTTTCCTGCAGCTTGTTCAGCATTTCCAGCCCGCGCCGACCACGATTACGCTTGATGGGATCGGAAGAGTCGCTGATCAGTTGAATTTCACGCAGTACAAAGTTGGGTATGATAAAGGGTCCCTCGATGAAACTGGTCTCGGCGATATCAAGGATACGACCATCAATGATCACCGAGGTATCCAGCAGTTTGGCCCGGCTTTTGCGTGCTTGAAACTCGGGCCGGTCGCTGGATGGATTCATGTTTTTGACGCTGAATCCGGAGAAATGGGCGCCTACCCAGCCGAAGAATACCACCGGCAATATATATACTGCCGGGACCAGACCAGGGGTCCCGAGGCCGGTCGCGTCCACAAATTGCTGCAGAAAAAACCCGGCCATCAGGCCTAGAAACACACCGGTTGTGGTGTACAACAGGTGATCAGCGTCAATAGGACGGATGATCCGATCCAAAAACAAGATAATACCGCTGACAAGAGCAGTAAGGCCCCCCATGAGTGCCGGAGCGGTTAGATCATTTGCGGTCTCTAACCAGGTTACCCAGCCGACAAGACTGCTTGCGGCCAGGATGATAATAATTCGATATGCGATCCACATAACTTCAATTCCCGTTTGAAAATTAAAGCCATGGACATTGATCAGTAACTGCTTGGACTCAGGACAAAACCTCGGAAATCAGGTTGCTGGCCGCCTCCACATCTTCACCGCGCGTGACGGCAATTTCATTGGTGACCAGGCTGTATGCAGATTCGTACAAACGGCGCTCCATTAGCGATAATTCTTTATCGCGAGCTCGCTTGTACAGATTCCGGCACACCTCTGCGACGGCATAAATATCTCCGGACTTGATTTTTTCCAGGTTGTTTTGATAGCGGATTTTCCAATCCTCTTCGGTATCAACCTCGTCCTTACGAAGCAGGTCCAGGATTTTACGGACCTCGCGTTTCGATATAATCGCCCGAATACCGATCGTGCTTGCGTTCTCAACCGGTATCATTACCCGCATGTTGTTGCTGGGAATTTCCAGCATATAGCATTCCTTGCGTTTGCCCAGAATGACCTGTTTTTGGATTGCCTGTATTTCGCCGACTCCGTGCATCGGATAGACTACATAGTCACCAACCTGAAAGCCGGTGCCGCTGGTCTTTTTGGCGCGTGGAGTTTTAGTCGCTGTTTTTTTACGACTGGCGGTCGTTTTGGCTGTGCTTTGTGTAGCGGCTGTTTTTTTTGCGGTCTTCTTTTTAGACACGGCAGCCTTTTTTTTCCGGACTGTCGTTTTACTGGCAGTCTTCCTGCTACTAGCCTTTTTTGCTCCTGTCTTTTTAGTTACTGACATAATTTGCCCAATTATAGCTTTCCGCCAGGATTTACCATGAATCAGAGCGGTCAATGTTTTTTTAGCCGTCAGCAGTGGCCGTTGGTGCTACATTAGTCAAATGAGTTATGCATTTACCACCGAATTGAACTGTACTTTTGCTGAAGCTGAATCGCGCTGCCGGGACCGTCTGGCCGCAAAGGGCTTTGGCGTTTTAACAGAAATCGATGTCAGTCAGACTTTGAAAAAGAAGATTGATGTCGAATTTAGACCCTATAAAATTTTGGGGGCCTGTAATCCTCCCTTTGCCCACCGAATCTTGCAGCACGACGGTCTGGCCGGGTTGATGTTGCCTTGCAATTTTGTAATCCAGCAGCAAGCAGACGGTATTGTACAGGTCGCCGCGGTCGATCCAGTGGCATCCTTGCAGGCTGTCACTAATGCCGGTGTGCAGCAGGCAATCACCGAAATTCAAGCAGTTGTCCGGGATGTCATAGAATCTCTGTAGGCTGTTCAGCTGCGGTGCACGGCAAAAGGTCCCCAGGCCTGGTCTGTTGGCATGACCTCGAGTGTATTGATATTTACATGCCGGGGCAAACCGCACATCCAAACGATCATTTGGGCAATATCGTCGGCCTGCAGGGCACGAGTTCGGGAGTAGACCTTGCTGGCCTGCTCGAGATCACCCTTGAAGCGGGTATTGGAGAAATTGGTTTCAGCCATGCCGGGTTCGAGATTCATCACCCGCACTCCCTTGCCTTGCAGATCGGAACGCAGGTTACGGGAAAATTGCTGCACAAATGCCTTGCTGGCCCCATACACATTCGAACCGGGGTAGGGCCAATTACCGGCAATAGAGCCAATATTGACAATATCACCGCGGCCCCGTTCAACCATACCAGGTAGCAGACTACGGGTCAGGTAGAGCAGGCCCTTGATGTTGGTGTTTACCATGGTTTCCCAATCATTCAGCTCCGCTTGATAGGCGTTCTCCAGACCCAGTGCTAGCCCGGCATTGTTGACCAAAATAT
>JAGRNA010000116.1 GCA_020441005.1 Leptospiraceae bacterium | reverse complement strand
AGGGACCAGAATCAGGCGGCGGGCATGACGGCCCCGGCCCCGGCTCCGGTGGTGGGCAAGCCCCAGGAGTCTGCCCAGCCGGTTGGTGCCATCGAGACCCCCGCGGGGCCGCTATCCTGGAAGCATGCGATTTTAGGTGCGGGAAAGACAGCTGGTGGACGGAAATACTTCCTGCGCAAGCAAAATGACGGCCTGCAATTGGCCTTATTGAGCCACCCGGACAAGTTAGCGGACGAAACAGCGATTTCCTTCTTTGAGTGCTTTCGCCAGGGTCCGGACTGGATCAAAAGTCATCGGCAGGCCCTGGAGCAGATTCATTCCGCTGCTTTGATCAGCTTCAGTCTGGAGGTGAGTTTGGCAGGCGAATTACAATGTCTGAACCAGGGTCAGACCGTTCTGCTTTGGCGAGAACAGCAACAACGTTGTTACTTTTTTCCAGGTCACGCAACACCGGCGCTCCTCCAGTCTGCGCGTCATCTGCGGGGCCGGATGCACCGTGGTGATCTGATCCTGGTCCTGAATCAGACCAATGGAGCGATCCTGCGGCATGAAATCCAGGCGACGCTGCGCGAGCATTCGGTTCAGGAGAATCGTTTCGAGGCGCTGCATGACCTTCTGGTCCGCAAGGGCAGTGGGCGCCTGCTTTGCCTGCATTACGACTAACTGGCATTCCAGGGTCGTATGCACTTGCATGCGCCTGGTGCCCGGCGGCATCTGGACAAAAAAAAGCCACTACCTTGCGGTAGTGGCCTATGTACCACTGATTGCGATGCAATCAGGTCCAATTACATGCCAGTAGGCATTTTGTCTTTCAGTTCTTTAGCAGCTTTATCAGCAGCTTCGTTCACTGCTTTTTCAGCAGCGTCTTTAGCGGCGTCTTTCGCAGCGTCAACAGCGTTAGTAGCATTGGTGTCTTCAGTAGTAGTTTCTTCTACAGGTGCTTCTTTTTTAGGGCAAGCTAATAGAGACATACCAAGAGCAGCTACCAGGCTTAACAAAACAATTTTTTTCATTGTAGTTCCTCAAAAGTTGGGGTTTGAAATGACAGAAAATGCTTCCGCTCAGATTTGGCAATCTTTTTTTATTATTATTCCGGCACCTTTGTTTGGCTGGCGGTTTTTTTTGCCAATCGCATTGGTCGGGGTGTGCCCGGTTTTCAGGCGCGAATCGACTGATTTACTAAAACTCTTTGACCACCCGGTTGCATTGTGCATTCTGGTGGGGTATGGCCAAAGAGCGCAAGATAAATGTGGGAGTGATTGCAGCAGCAGGGAAAGGAACGCGGGCCTGGCCCAGAACCTCCTGGATTCCCAAGCCCTTGTTTACGTTTGAGAATCGAAGCCTGTTGGCCCGCAATGTCGCTCTGCAATTTGAAAAAATCGGTGTGGATCGGTTATATATCCTGATCGGGCATTTACAAGAACAGGTTCTTGAAGAAGTAAATCTCATCCGCCATCAGTATCCGGGCAAACACATTGAGACAGCTCAGTGGACCGGGAAGGGTCTGGCAGCAGATGTTGCCAGTCTGCAGCCATTGATCCAGGAAGATTTCTGTCTGATCCTGGGTGACGAATTCTATCATCAAACCAATCATGATATTCTGCCCCGGATGTGGCAGAAACGCAAAGCGGCCACAGCCATGATCGCTCTGCTGCCATCACCGCTCAAATCCGAGATTCGCAAAAACTATTCAGTGGTAGCGCGCAATAATCGGGTTGCGGAACTGGTGGAAAAGCCGGAAAACCCGCCGAATAACCTGTTGGGTCTGGGTAGCTATGTTTTCAGTCCTGCTTTTTTTGAATTCTACCATAAAACGGAAGCGTCCCGGCGTAGCGGGGTGATTGAATTAACAGATGTAATCCAGAACATGGCCAATCATACGGCGGTGTACAGCCAGAGTCTGACTGGACGTTATTTTAACATCAACTCGCTTGCCGACTACTATGCTGCGAATTATATGATCCGGGCGGAAGCCTTCGATCGCTTCAAAATCAGCATGATCATCCCGGCATTGAACAATGAGGATTCCATTTCCGATATGCTGCACGATTTCGAGCCGCACGTCGATGAGATGCTGGTCATCGATATGGGCAGTTCGGATCGCACAGCAGAATTGGCCCGCGGCAAAAAAGTGCGCCTGTTCCAGGAGCGGGCCCCGCAAAAGTTTTTCTCAGTACATTACGCCCCGGCGATTTATGCGGCCATGCGCCAGGCGCGGGGCGATATTCTGATTCTTTGTCCGGCGGACGGCAGCTTCAGGGCTCTCGATTTGACCAAAATCCTGGAGTATCTGAAAGACGCTGACATGGTGATTGGTACGCGTACTACCCGCCAGATGATGGAGCAGGGCAGTAATCTGAAAAGCGGTTATCGATGGCTGAATGTCTTTTTTGGCAAGCTGGTGGAAATTCTTTGGTGGTCGCAAGAGCCGCGCCTGACGGACATTGGCTGCCTGTATCGCGGCATCTGGAAAGAGTCCTTCCTTAAAATGGCCAATGATTTAACGGCGAAAAGCAAGGTCTACGCGCTGGAAATGATTATTGAGTTGATGCGCTATCATATGCGTTGTATTGAAATACCGATCAGCTTCTATCGGACCTATGGCTCCGAGCAGGTGGAGGGTTTTGTCAACAAGTGGCGCTACTTCTGGTCCATCGTCGGTCTGATTATGCGCAAGCGCCTGGGAGGACATTAAAACCTGTGATTCAGCAAGATCCGGGAGCATTTATCCATCCGCGTGCGCTGGTGGAGGGTCTGGTCGAACTGGCGGCTGACGTTTCGGTCTGGGGCGGGGCTGTATTGCGCGGTGATATGGGTCGCATCCGGTTGGAGCGGGGAGTCAATATTCAGGATAATTGCACAATTCATACCGATTCCAAAGGATCCGTGGTGGTCGGGGCCTATACCCTGGTCGGACACAATGCCATTTTGCATGGCTGTCAGATTGGCCGGGCCTGCCTGATTGGCATAGGATCCCTGGTGCTGGATGGAGCCCGGGTGGGTGATGGAGCCATGATCACAGCTGGTTGCATGATCCGGGGCGGGATGCAAATAGAGGCTGGTAGTCTGGTAATCCAGAAAGGGGGCGAATTAAAAGTATATCCCGGCAAAGCCCGCTATCTACAGACCCTGGCCGGTTCCCTGGAATACATTGCTCTGGCAAAACGCTGGCAGCAGGGTCACTTTGGTCCCTTTAGCGACCAGGAGCTAGTGCGCTTTCAGGCGGAGGCTATTCAATTAGCTGCACAGCTGGGTCTGTCCTGATCGCTCTGCGCCTTAATCATTGGCCGGGTATTTTCTTTGAAACTCGGCCTCGCTGAGCAGCTTGAAGAAATTGTCCAGTTTCGCCAGTCGAAATACATTTAGAATGACGGCATTCAGGCCGACCAGGATCAGCTCGCCGCCAAATCCCCTGGTAGAATTCAGTGCCTTGATGAGCGCCCCCAGGCCGGAACTGTCAATAAACTGGACTTTTTGCATGTCGAGACAAACAACTCCAGGACTGGATTGAGTCAGCAGTTTGTACTGTTCCTGAAAGTATTCAGCCTGCTCAAGGTCAAATTTTCCAGTGATCTGGATGAGCAGAACGGATGGATGATCCAGTTTATTGATTTCCACAGTCCGATATTTGCAGCCAGCTTTTTATAGTCAACAGTCTTTAGGATTGATCAAGGGATGGAAAATAAAAAACCGCTGCTGAGCATTGTTTCTTTACGGCTAATCCGGACTCCCTGGCGAATTCCGGTGTACTGCAGGAGGTATTCTCCACCGAGCCCGCCCCGGATTTGAATAGTGCCGCGACTATAATAGTGGCGTCCCTGGTAGCGCGCAAACAGCGTGTAGGGTGATTCGGCATCCATTTGATAACCGAGTTCCAGATTATACTGGATGCCGCTACCGCTGGCGTCCTGAATTAAAAAAGTAATGTTCCGCTGTTTGTGATGATCCCGGCCAGTATTAATCCCGGTATTCATATACAAGGCGGCCTTGATATACAATTGCTCGAGGTGCCATTGATAGCCGAAGCCCAGCGGAAATTCCCATTCGACGCTGCTAAAACTGTTGCCTACGCCAATGGGCCCCAGAAAAAAGCCGTTCACCAGACGCAAATACTGAATCACATCATAAACCTGATATTTTTGATAGCTGTAGTGCAGACCGGTGCCGAGAAAAAAGCCGCTTTGCGGGGCATCGTCCGATTGCCAGGGATACCAGTCTATATTCACCTCCAGGTCCTGGTATTGTAAATCAGATTTGCCCGACGCATCGGCAAAGTTACGGCTCCCGTTGATCGTGTAGGGGGTATCCCGATACCGGCCGGTGCGCAGATCCCAGCCGCTGCTACGAATAGTGGAATTTTCATAAAGGGCAAAGTCTTCATTGCGGGCGGTGCCCGACCTTTGGGAGCCATTGGTTAGTTGATAATTCAAATCCACCAACCAGTTGTGTGTGGAATAGCGTCCGCGCACGCCGGGTGCTGAGAAATAACGCGGATAGGTCAGCCGGGAACCGCCGGCAAAACCGTTTGCATCTCTGGTTTTGCTGCCCGTTTCAAGAATATGCTTGCCATGCACAGCAGTGCCGTACAAGCCCCATTGCCATTCGGCTGCCAGGGGCATTGCTGCTGATAGAGTCAGGCTGCAGATCAGGGTCATTCCGGCATAATGGATCCGCATGGTCGGCCAGTTTTCCTCAATCCGGTATAAATGCAAGTTCCTTACGTCAATGAGATGCTGCTAACGGCTCGGGAAAAGGGGTCGCCGCGAACTATCCCTCTGGGATTTTGGCATACAATGCTTTCTTTTATCAGGCGCAATTTGCTCTCAATCGTCCTGATTGCGGCAGTGACAGGTTATCTGGGTTGGCAGCGCTATAGTGCCTGGAGTTATTACCAGGTCTTGCTGGAAAAAAAGGCCCCGCAATTCGTTTTGCAGGCTGTGAATGAGCAGACCTTCACTGCGGACAATCTGATGGGTCGCAAAAGCCTGCTCGTCTTCTGGGCTACCTGGTGCCCCTCTTGTCGATCTGAAATTCCCGTGCTAAACGAGATCCATCAAGCGCATGCCGGTCAGCATTTTCAATTGCTGTCTTTTGTTTTGCCGCGTCAGGAGAGTCCGGCTGCGATCCGACAATTTCTGCAGGAACATTCGATCTCATATCCGGTGCTGTATGATAACGCTCGGGTTGCCGACCAGTTTCGGGTAACAGCCCTGCCGACCTTGGTATGGGTCAATGAAAGCGGCATAATCGAAGACATCCATATTGGATCCAGTTTCGGCCTGAAAGGGAAAGTGGAGGACTGGGTTGGTCGGCCCTAGTCCTGACGCTGCCATTGCAGTGCTTGACTTTGGCGGTCAATATGCCCATTTGATTGCTTCGCGGCTGCGCCGGCTGGGTGCCTATACGGAAATTCTGCATCCGGAAGATGTTAGCAGTTCAACAATCAACGGTCATTTCGCCGGATTGGTGTATTCCGGGGGACCGTCTTCCGTATATGATGCGGATGCTCCCCGTTGCGATCCGGCAATTCTGGAGCTTGATCTGCCCATATTGGGCATTTGTTATGGTCATCAGTTGATTATGCAGCAGCTGGGCGGCCATGTGCATCACAGTAGCACTAGAGAATATGGCCCGGCTCGGCTAGTATTGCAGGAAGCAGCCGGGATATTTGGCAATGAAAACCCCGCTGAACAAGCAGTGGTCTGGATGAGTCACGGAGATGAGGTTGATCGGCTGCCGCCGGACTTTGCCGTCCTTGCCAGCACGTCCGATTGCCGCTATGCGGCAGTTCACAGCAGTAGTCGTTCCATCACCGGTCTGCAGTTTCATCCGGAAGTACGGCATAGTGAGCGTGGTGATGCCTATCTGCGCAATTTTATTGAGGCATGCGGAGTGGCCGGTTCCTGGAATCTGGCTGAGTTTATGGCCGCGGAAGTGGAATTTATTCGCGAACAAATCCAGGGTAATAAAGTATTTTTACTGTGTTCTGGCGGAGTTGACAGTACTGTCGCCTTTGCACTGTTGGCCAAAGCCTTACCCGCGGATCATTTGCGCGGGCTATTGATTGATACCGGCTTTATGCGCCAGGCCGAGGCATCTGCAGTCTGTGCGGCTTTATCGGCTGCCGGCATTGAACTGTCAGTTATGAATGCCGGCGAGCGCTATTTTGCGGCACTTCAGAATGTTGTCGATCCAGAGCAAAAAAGAGCCATTATAGGACAGCTTTTTGTAGATGTGCAGGCCGATGCGCTCAAGGATATGGGGTTGAATCCGGCGGAATGGTTCCTTGGTCAGGGTACGATCTATCCGGATACAATTGAATCCGGCGCCACCCGCCATTCCACGAAAATCAAAACGCATCATAACCGTGTCCCGGCCATAGAGGCCCTGATCGCCCAGGGTCGGGTGATTGAGCCTCTGCGGCAGCTTTATAAGGATGAGGTCCGTGATCTGGGGCGCCTCTTGGGCCTGCCGCCAGAGCTTGTGGACCGGCATCCCTTCCCGGGCCCTGGTCTGGCCGTGCGCTGTTTATGCACCGCTGCTGTAGCTGAGACCCAGCCTGCGAAAGAGCCGCCGGTGATCGATGATCGGACGCAAGCAGCCATTGCCGGATTCGGATACGAAAGCAGCGTGCTGCCAATCCGGTCGGTGGGGGTGCAGGGCGACAGCCGCAGCTATGCCCAGGCAATGGCCTTGTTGGGCCGCAGTTTGACCGATCTGGACTGGGATCAGGTGCTGGATCTGGCCCGTCTGATTCCGAATCAAATCCCGGCAATCAATCGGGTAGTATTGCACTTGAATCCAGCACAAAACGACGGGCGCTTGCATGACGAACTCCTGCCCGGTCTGGATTTGAATCCGGCCCGCATAGCATTATTGCAAAAAGCAGACCGCATCGTGCATGATTTCCAGGTAAGCCACGGGCTTTACAGTCTTATCTGGCAGTTCCCGGTTGTGCTCGTTCCGGTCGGCGACCCTCATGAGCCACAGCGCGAATCGGTAATTCTACGACCGGTCAGTTCCAGTGATGCCATGACCGCTAGCCCGTTTCAGATGGATAAAAGTCTGCTGCAGCAGCTCACGGATCAGTTGATGCGTGAGTGCCGGCTGGCGAATGTTTTTTATGACTTGACCAGTAAACCGCCGGGAACGATTGAATGGGAGTAAGGAGCAATAATGGAGACCAAAAAGTGGAAAATACTGGGGATTCAGCAAGTTGCCATTGGCGGCACCGATAAAGGCCGGCTGTCTAGCCTCTGGAGCGGGGTTTTTAATATCCCGGTTGTGAATACCTACAAAAGCGCTAATGAGAATGTGGATGAAGACATTCTGCAATTAGGATCCGGCCCCTATGCCGTTGAAATTGATTTGATGCAGCCCATTGATGCCGAAAAAAGCCCCAAGGTGCATGTACCCACCTTGAATCACATTGGTTTGTGGGTTGATGATCTGGAAGCCTGCGTTGCGGATTTGACAGAGCAACGGATGCGTTTTACTCCTGGTGGTATTCGTAAAGGCGCATCTGGATATGACGTTTGCTTTATACACCCCAAAGGGAATGATGATTTTCCCCTCAGCGGTGAAGGGGTATTGATCGAACTAGTCCAGGCCCCGGCCGCTGTGATCAGTGCTTTGTCAGCCACAGAATAAAACTCATTCAAGGTGCTACTACGCCTACGGATCGATTCCATACGCCCAATAGCCCGGCGTTGGCATATTGTTTTATGCCGGTTCGAAGGAGCTGGCCCGATGCAGGCGGTCATTAATAGCAATGCCGATGTTTTTGTCCGCTACCTTGCAGGCAATGATTGCATCCGGCCGCCCATTCGCCGCCAAAGCATCAAACGAACCAAACAGGGCCGCGCCGGCCTCAATCAGATCACCCCTGGAAGATAAATTCTGGCTGGCTGTAATGGAAATGGGGCGCCCTTCCATATTGCGCCCAAGGGTGGCTGCGATCTGTGAATTACCGAAATCAAGCACTGCCAGCCGATGCCATTGCTGGTCCTGTAGAATTGTCCGCACCTGGTCCCATACGGACGCCTGCCAAAGGCCAGGTTCTGGCAGCAGGATCAGGGGCACCGCCGGGCTATAGTGCCGGCGTAATTGACCAGGAGAGAGTAAGCCTTGCTGTCTGGGCCCGGCCATTTGGGGTGCAGCGGCTAGTAAACGGTCCGACTCTGCTGACGCATCTAACCCGGATGGGCGAAAGGCCACGCACTGGATTCCCTGGGCAATGAGCTCTACGCATCCAATTGCCCCGGGTCGCAGGATCTGGACTGTATTGTCGGCGATGATTTGCACGACTGTCGATTCGAGACCGACTGCACATTGGCCGCCATCGAGCACTCCGGCTATGCGGTTCGATAACTGCGCTGTGACCATGGCGGCATTGGTTGGGCTGCGTTGATTACTGATATTCGCCGAGGGAGCCGCCAACGGCAGCCGCAGCTGCTGCAGCAACTGCAAGGTCAAAGGATGGTCGGGTATTCGAAAGGCACACAGGTCAGAGCCGGCAGTGACAATATCTGGAATAGTAGACCGGCGGGGCAAAAGAATACTCAAAGGGCCCGGCCAAAAGACGGCCAGGCGGTCAACCAGGGGATGCACTGCGGCATACCGGTGCAGCTGTTCTTGATTACCCAGATGGACAATCAGGGGATTAAAAGCTGGCCGTTCCTTGGCGGCAAAAATTCGGGCCACTGCTGCCGGATTGGTCGCGTCGGCCGCCAGGCCATAGACCGTTTCTGTTGGAATGGCAACCAGCTCCCCCGAGCGGAGCGCCTTGCAGGCCTGATCGAGATGCATTACTCTATCAATGATCTGCCAGGGAACATTTTTCAGCTATTGCTGGACTGCTCGGGTGTCATCACAGCCTGAAACATGGGGGCATCGAAGGTTTTTTGAGCTTGATCCAGAACATCATCCAGAGAAATCTCCTCCAGTGCCTGCAATGCCTCTTGAACTGGATTCATTGCATGACCGCGCATGGCGGGCACAGCAACAAGGCTGCTTAATCCGCCGGATGTTTCGCAGCGGGCGGCAATACTCGTGCGCAATGAAGCCTTGGCCCGTTCTAGCTGTCCTGTTTGTAATTTGCTTTGGCGAATGCGATCAATTTGGACCATCACTTCCCGATGCAACTCATCCAGTTCATTCGGTGCTATTCCACATGATATCCCGAGACAAGAGAAGGGATCATTACGCATGAGCCAGGAATACACACCATAGCAGGACATGCCTTTTTCTTCCCGGATGCTTTCAAACAGCAGGGCCGACTCGTTGCCGCCTAACAGATAATTCATCAGATCCTGCTTGTAACGCTCGGGGTCATCCGGACTCAGGGCCGGAAAGAATAAATGATAATACGCTTCCTGGATCCCGGGTTTTTGCAGGGCGAGGCTGCCGGACTGGAAGCTGACCTCCGGATGGAAAGGGGCCTCTACTGTGACGCGCTGCGCAAAATAACTCTGGACGGTGTTGATTAACTGGCTGCGGTCCAGATTGCCGGTGACAACAATAAAAGCATTGGAGCCGCCATAATAGCGCTTTTTAAATGCATGCATTCCCTCTACTGTCGCAGACTGTATGCTTTCCATGCTGCCAATCACCGGATGATACGCTGGACCAAAAAAGGATTCCATAGCGCGCTCGCCGAGATAATGATCCGGGTCATCTTCGCGTTCCCGAAATTCACTCAGAATTGGTTTTAATTCCTTGGCAAATTCATCCGCCGAGAACAGCGGATGGAGATACATATCTGCCAGGATATCAAATCCTTTGTGAAAAGACTCTTTCAGGACGGTAATATAATAAGCCGTGTGATCATAGGTTGTATAAGCATTTAATTTACCGCCGATATCATTGGCAGCGCGCGAAATCGATGTCCCCTGGGGATACTTGCTGGATCCCTTAAAAAACATATGCTCGAGTATATGGGCCATCCCGTGTTCATCTGGATTCTCGGATGCCGATCCTGCATTGGTCATGATTTTGATATTACAGAGGTAGCTTTGATTCGGTAAAAAGAGCAGCCGAACACCATTACAGTCGATTATATCCAGTTCGGATTCTTCAGCGTTTCTCAGGGACGGTGGTATAGCTCTCACTGCAGGCAGCATGGTCGGGACTGGAATGCTGGCAAGTGGAATGAAAAATCAATTGACAAAAAGCAAACCAGGCCGCTACTACCCCTGTGGGTATATTGGAAGCCTGGTGGCCAGCCTTGCTGGCAGTGGCCGTCTTGCTGGCCTTCAATTTGTGGCGCCGTCTGCGAAGGAGTTCACCGGAAGTGGTCAAGGAAAAACTGGAAAATGGAGCGCTGGTTGTCGATGTGCGCAGCCCGATGGAATTTCAAAGCGGGCATTTCCCGGGGGCAATTAATGTTCCAGTAGAAGAGCTGATGAACAAAATGGATCAGTTGGGCGCCAAAGACCGCAGCATTGTGCTGTATTGCGCGTCCGGAGCGCGCAGCGGTTATGCCCAAAGCATGCTCAGTCGCTCTGGTTTTACGGACGTCATCAATGCCGGCGGTCTGTTTCACATCATGGCCCATGCCCGCGGCTGAAAACAGACGGTCATTCTGCCAAATAAAGATTGATTGGTCCCATGGGGATCCAAATCCGGTCAAGCAATTCCGTCGTACCGCTTGAGGCATCTGAACGGGATGCATTGAATTATCTTAAAAATCCTTTTGTATCACATGCTTTTCTAAGCGCTCTGGAGCGCAGTGGCAGCGTCGGTCAGACGGCTGGTTGGCAGGTCTGCATGCTGGAAATCTGGCAAGATAATGATCAATTGGTCGGAATCCTGCCCGCCTGGATCAAGTTGCACTCGTATGGTGAATATGTTTTTGACTGGAGCTGGGCCGATGCCGCTATGCGGGCCGGGATTGATTATTATCCCAAGCTGGTTGTAGCCGTACCCTTCACGCCCTCAATGGGGCCTCGTTTTCTGACATCCGCTGACTTTTGGCAGCAATCAAAATCAGAGCAGACGGAGTGGGGGCGTGCGATTGGCTCTGCACTCGACGAATGGTGTCAGAGCCAGGGGCTAGGCAGCTGGCATGTCTTGTTTGCCGATTCGCAGGAGCACGATTTCTGGCGCGCGGCGGCGGGATTGGAACGCCTGGACTGTCAATACTACTGGAGCAACCAGGGTTGGTCCACCTTCGGGGACTTTCTGGAGGCGCTGCAGTCACGGAAAAGAAAAGAGATCAGAAAAGAGCGCCAACAAATGATCTCTATGGGCTTTGAGTTCGAGCACTTGACCGGATCACAAATCACGGCAAGGCACATGCAGGTGTTTTATGAATTCTACCGGATCACATACCTGAAGCGCAGTGGTCACGCCGGATACTTGCAGCCAACCTTTTTTACTGAACTTGCCCGAAATCTAGCGGCACAGGTTTTGCTTGTTTTTGCACGGCAAGGATCTGATTACATTGCAGGTAGTTTGTTCTTCTTTGATCGCCATCAATTGTATGGGCGCTATTGGGGCACTTTGGAAGAATATGACGGACTGCATTTCGAATGCTGCTATTACCAGGGCCTGGATTTTGCACTGGCACGTTCCTTGCGCGGTTTTGACAGCGGCGCCCAGGGCGAGCACAAAATTAAACGCGGCTTTGCTCCGCGTATTACCAGATCCTTTCATCGATTCCTGCATGCGGGTCTGGAAAGCTCGATCAGGCAATTTTGTGACCGGGAAGCGCCGGCCGTCCTGGACTGGCGTGAGTCTTGCAGATCCAGGTTGCCCTATCATGCTGTTTAAGCTGGATTAAATCTGTCCAAAACGCATGATTTGGTTCGGAATATCAAGCAAGGGCAAGATGGTATCAGCCGCGCCGCGATTGATGGCTTCTCTGGGCATCCCAAAGACAATACAGCTGTCCTTATCCTGAGCAATGGTTTTGGCGCCCGATTCCTTCATCTCCAAAAGCCCGGCTGCACCGTCATCCCCCATGCCGGTCATGATAATTCCCAGTGAGTTGCTGCCGGCCTGTTTGGCAAAGGAGCGAAAAAGTACATTTACGGATGGACGGTGCCGGCTGACATGCGGCCCGTCTACAACCTCTACATGGTACATCGCCCCGCTCATTTTGAGGCGCATATGCTTATTCCCCCGGGCGATCAGAGCCAGACCGCGCTCCATGCGATCCATATTTTTGGCTTCGCGGACTTCAATGCTGCACATGGAGTTGAGCCGCTCCGCAAAACTGGCAGTAAACTGCTCCGGCATATGCTGCACGACGGCGATGCCCGGACAGTCCGGTGTCAGGCGCGAAAGGACTTCGAGCAGGGCCTGGGTGCCGCCCGCTGATGTGCCGATGGCGACGACCTTCTCTGTTGTTCTACTGAGTTTGATCGGACTGACAACTGTTTGGGGGTTTTGCCTGGAAAGCAAGCTTGCTTCATGATGGGCCTTCAGGGAATGGTGATCAACCGCTCCGGCAGCCTGAACGGCGTCAATCAACTCCGCCCCCATTTTGCCGACTGTTTCCTTGATATCGATTTTTGGCTTGGTCAGCACATCAAATGCGCCGGCTGTCAGGGCTTGAAAAGAAGTCTCGGCCCCTTTTTCTGTCAGGGCGGAAAAGATGATCACCGGAATTGGTTTCTCATGCATGAGTTGCCTGAGAAAGGTGATGCCGTCCATTCGGGGCATCTCTACATCAAGGACCAAAACATCCGGCCATTGTTTCTCCATTTTCTGGCGAGCGAAGATCGGGTCGGATGCGGTTTCGACGCTGCCAATAAAGCTTTCTTTGAGCAGTATCTCGGCTACCAGTTTGCGGATCAAAGCCGAGTCATCTACGACGAGTACATTTACTTTCTGAGCCATACGCTACCATCCCACAGGTTGAAATGTAGTCGGCGCGCGCTACTACCACCCAAATGTTCCGCCACCAGGTTTAAATTGTATTGCTTGACCAAACGGCGGGCAGCGGCCACATTTTTATCTCCGACTGGATCCAGTTTGCCGGATTCCTGGAGCATATTGGCGCCGCCAAAAATCTTGACTTGATAATCGGCCAGGTTAGTCCGGCTTTTAGTAATTTCGCCCAGGAACAGGAGCATGGCTGCATCAGCATAGCGCGGATCGCGCGTCATTTCCGTGCTGCCGGGTTTCTCGGGCAGCATAAAATGACACATGCCGCCGATTTGATCTCCGGGATGCCACATACAGATAGAAACACAGGACCCGAGCAGGGTTCGAATGCGCGTTTGCCCATCACCCCAGTAGAATTCTCCGGGCTGCAAAAAGATTTCCAGCACATGCTCTGGTTCATTGTGATCCAGCCTGGTCATACTTTTTTATACACGGATGATTCGATCCGTTCAAATCCGTCCAGATTGACTGTCTCGCTCAAGCCGACGAACAATAATCCATTTTCTGCCAGTCGGGGATAGAGTCGCCTTAAAATTTCATTCTGCTTGTCTTTTGAAAAATAAATGAATATATTGCGCAGAAAGATACAGTCAAAGTTGCCGATTTCAGGCAGGCTGTAGTTTAAATTAATTTGCCGAAAGCTGATGTTCTGCTTTAGAGAGTCTGCTATTCTAAAATAGCCTTCCATGCTGCGAACGCCTTTCAGGCAGTAGCGCTGCCGGTAGTAGCGCGGTATTTGCCCGGCATCTTCGATGGGATACAGGGCCTGGGCTGCTTCTGCAAGGACTGCCTGGTTAATATCACTGCCGAGAATTTGAAAAGGCGCATCCTTACGATAATCATGAATGATCATGGCCAGGCTGTAACACTCTTCGCCGCTAGAGCAGGCTGCGGACCACAGCCGAAATGACCGTTTGGGATCATGGAGTGCCGGCAGCCTGTTGGTTAGAATATGGAACTGTTTACTCTCGCGAAAAAAACGGGTTTCATTGGTCGTAATCAGATCCAGCATGATCTGTTGTTCGGCCGCTGATGCCATAACCAGCTGGTAATAAGCGCCATAGCTGTCCAGCGCGAGGGTGCGCAGCCGTTTTTGAAAGCGGTTTTGCAGTAAGGGTTTTTTGGTTTGATTCAGCGTGATGCCGCTGATAGCAAAAACCAGCTTTTGAAAGTCGGCGTATTCCCGGTCAGTGATTGTATGCAATAATTGGGCAGAGCTGGTCATGAACTTGAATCGCTGGCACTAAATGGATAAGAGGCTCGGTTATGTGGATATATTCCGGGCATAGCCCTGCGCTTGCTTGCAAAACTGCCTGGTGTCTGATCCTTTATGGGGCCCGGGGCGGCCGCTTGTTACAGGCAGCCCCCCGCCGGGCTGGTCTAGAATTTTTCAAAATCGTCCAGGTTTTCTGACTTGCGGCTGGTTTTTCTGAGGGCCTCACCCGCGTTTTCATCATCAATGGCCATCTCTGCATCCGTTTTTTTTGGATCGCGTTTGGGACCGGATTTACCAGGCACCGTTACATGCGTAGGCCCGGTTGCAGCCTGTTTCTTTTTGAGTCCGCTTTTGTCCAAAGTGAAGAAATTCATCATTTCATTCAACTGTTGGGCCTGCGAACTCATTTCCTCGGAAGTGGCGGCCAGCTCCTCGGAGGAGGAGGCGTTTTGTTGGGTGACCTGGTCGAGTTGGGCCATACCATTATTGATTTGCTGTATGCCCTGGTCCTGCTCGCTTGAAGCGGCAGTAATTTCTTGCACCAGATCGGCTGTTTTTTTGATCGAAGGCACAATATCGGCGATCAGTTTGCCGGCAGTTTCGGCAATCTCGACGCTGTCTGACGCGAGTGTGCTGATCTCGCCGGCTGATTCCTGGCTGCGCTCGGCCAGTTTGCGCACTTCGGAAGCAACAACCGCGAATCCCTTGCCGTGTTCACCGGCCCGGGCCGCTTCGATAGCCGCGTTCAGGGCTAATAGATTGGTTTTGTAGGCTATGTCCTCAATGATGCTGATTTTCTCGGCAATTTCGCGCATCGCCTGGACCGTTTTGGCCACGGCCTTGCCGCCATTTTCAGCATCGACTGCGGACTGATTGGCGATGGTTTCGGTCTGGCGCGAATTGGTTGCATTTTGACTGATGGTCGAAGCCATTTCTTCCAGCGATGAAGATATCTCTTCTACGTTGGCGGCCTGTTCGCTGGCGCCAGAGCTCATGGACTGTGAGGTGGCGCTCATCTCTTCGGAGGCGCCGGCCAGTGAATCAGCGTTAACCAGTACATCATTGATTATCTGGCGCAGACTGGTGGTCATGTCGGACATGGCCTGAGCCAGTTCCCCGATTTCATCCTTGCTGTTGACCTCGATTTCGACGGTCAGATCGCCCTGGGCGATGCGCTTGATTTCTTCGACAATCTCGCGCAGCGGAGTGGAAACGGAGCGGGTCAGCACCAGAGTGATCAAAAAACTAAGGATCATGGCGCCGATGATGATCGCGAGTAAAATATATTCATCCCGATCGGAATCAGCTTGCTGCTGTTCGCGAATCCCTTCGGCCAGATCCTGCTGCAATTGCATGTTTTCATCCATGGCTTTTTTGCACAAGTTGTAATGATTGATCCAGATCTTGCTGGTTTCAAAGGATTTTTCGAATTGGCTGGCACGCAAATCGGCTACGAACACCGAGCCCACTTCCTGCAGCTTGTCGTATTCCTTCTTGAAACGGGCCGCGATTTCCTTTTCTTCTTTGGTCATCTGGGTGGCTTCATAGTCTTTCCAGATCTTGTCGTTGACCGTGCGCAGCTCATTGGAACTGGCCAGCCGGCGGTCGAACTCGGCCCAGTTGCCGCCCTCGGCCGCGATCTTTTCCTGCAGCATATTGATGCGGATCTGCATCAGGTTCTTGAACATTTTGTTCAGTTCGCGCACCGGTATAAAGCGGTCGGCGTAGAAAGTGTGGAACCGTTCATTGTTCTTGTGACCCGCCTCGTACTTCTGCCAGGCCATCCCGAGGATGATGACGACAAATACCATACAGGCGACGATAATCTTGCCGCCGATTCTCATATTACGAAACCATTTCATGCTGATGCTCCTGTGCCCATCTCCTGGGCTTTATCTACTAGGCTGCCTTCATTGCCGGATACCGGTGCGTCCGCCCTGGCAGCTTCTTTTTTTTGGGCGCGCTCCAGGCTGTCGGCCAGCTTGTAGAGTTCGTCCAGGGACAAAAACAAGCCGGGATCGAGCAGGATTACAAAACCTTTGTCTGTCTTGCCCATGCCCTTGATACACGAGACGTGCACGCGGGTACCGAAACTGGGCGGCGGATCAATATCATCGGGATTGATATCAATGACCTCGGTGACGGAATCAACCATCATGCCCACCTCGTATTTGCCATCGTCCGAGTGTACCTCCAGAATGACGATACAGGTCCGACGAGTAATCGCAATGGGCGTGTGTTCGAAGAGGGACGGTAAATCGGCGACCGGCACCACATTACCGCGCAGATTGATGACTCCGCGTATATAGGAGGGAGTCATAGGCACAATGGTCACATCATCGTACTCGATGATTTCCTTGATGCTCAGGATATCTATACCATACAACTCGTCGCCCAGGTGATAGGTCAAATACTGATTCTTGTTGTCCGTATTATTGGCCTGCTGGATCTTTTGATTGGTGGAATGAATGAACTGCTGACTCATAGTTTAAAACCTCTCGAAACCGCCGCTTTATTGCTTCCCGAGTTGCCCGGGACCCTTTGTACGGACGCTCCTTGTCCCGTCAATATTGCTTGTATTTTGAGCAGGAATGTGGTCAATTTTTTTGCCCGGACTGTGAGCGCGGCCAGCGGCCAGTGGACTAGCGGCGTTTTCATCGCTGCGGATCTTGAAAATTTCCATCATCTGATGCAGCTGCTGCGCCTGTGAGCTCATCTCTTCGGAAGTCGCGGCCAGCTCTTCCGAAGAAGATGCATTTTGCTGGGTCACCTGATCCAGTTGAGCCATGCCGTTGTTCAACTGCTGGATTCCCTGGTCCTGCTCGTTCGAGGCGGCTGTGATCTCCTGCACCAGATCGGCTGTTTTCTTGATAGAGGGGACGATGGCACCAATCAGCTGGCCGGCCTCCTCTGATATGGCCACACTGTCTGTTGCCAGGGTGCTGATTTCACCGGCTGCTACCTGACTGCGTTCAGCCAGTTTGCGCACCTCGGATGCTACCACCGCAAAGCCTTTGCCCTGATCACCGGCGCGGGCCGCCTCGATCGCAGCATTCAGAGCCAGGAGATTTGTCTTGTAAGCGATGTCTTCTATGATGCCAATCTGCTCGGCAATATCGCGCATGGCCTGCACAGTCTGCTGGACTGCTTCCCCGCCGGTGCGGGCTTTGTCCGCCGACTCATTGGCGATTCCTTCTGTTTGACGGGCATTGGTCGCGTTTTGGCTGATGGTGGCAGCCATTTCTTCGAGTGATGAGGAAATCTCCTCCACGTTGGCAGCCTGCTCGCTTGCTCCGGAACTCAGGCTTTGCGAAGTCGAACTCATTTCTTCGGCCGCAGCGGCGAGGGAGGCGGCGTTAGCGCGCACATTGGCAATGATGGCGCTTAGATTACCGCTCATATGGTGCATGGCGGCTGACATTTCACCGATTTCATCGGCAGACTCTACTGTAATCTGGTCACGCATATCCCCGTCAGCCATATTGGTCAGGATACGGGCCGCCTTATTGAGCGGACTGGCAATGCTGTTGCCAAAAAACAGGGCCACGATGACAATCACCACGATTAAAATCAGGGCGGTGATTGTCACGGCGTATAGAATGCTCGTTAGGGGCTCATCCACTTCGGCCATATCGATCTCGGCGATGATGTTCCAGTGGACTTCATGAACCAGTCCCAGATCATCCTTGAAATCCAGAGGATTATATACCGAAAGCACCTCATTACCATTATAATCCAGAATGACATCCTGGCCGGCCTCTTCCTGTAACAACCGGCGGGCCGCCACGGTATCCACCTTGCCCTTGTCGGGATCAGCAAACGAGGCCTTGACCGTATGGTGGACCGGATCCAGATAGGAGTCCGAGCGCATCAGCTTGTCATTACCGATGATATAGGTCTCGCCGGTGCGGCCCATGCCGGTCCGCTCCTGCATGATTGTGTTGATTTTGTCAACTGATAGCTGCAAGGCGATGATGCCGATAGTTTGCCCGTTGCGCCGTAAAGGCACTCCCACAAAGGCCGCCGGTTCATTATCATGCGGGGCGTAAGGGGCAAAATCGATCATACTGCGTTGATCATACTCGCCAATTTCGTGCCACAGTTTGGCCAGATTGGAATCCTTGAAGGGGCCATGTCCCAGATTGCTGCCTAAATCCTTGTCCCTGGCTACCGAGAACATAACGTGGCCATGCGCCTTGCAAATTAAAAAGGCGTCTTTAAATCCAGCCTGTTTGATATACTCCGCAAAGTACTTTTGATGCCCGCGCCAAATTTGCTGGTATTCCGTTGTGCTTACATCATAGGGACCTTGCGCTGTGACACCGGTATCTTTATGGTACTCTACCAATCGGTCGTACAATGCCATTGTATCCTGGCTGCGGGCCAGGATTTCGATTCCGTCAAAAGCACCCTGCAGATAATTAATGATTTGATTCGACTTGATTTGCTGGACGGCTTTCAGTTTACTAAAGGCCTGTTCTTCCAGATTCGTCTCGGTTAACATAAAGCTGATAGTGCTGGCCACTATGGTTGGCACCAAACCGGTCAGAACTAGTAAAGACACCAGTTTGGGCCGGATCCGCATCCGGCCCAGCCAGCCAAATTTCTGGTGGGCCAGTTGCAGACTGTGTTGTTGGCCGGGTGCCTGGCCCAATTGATGCCGATAGAACCAAAACGCCAGGGCAGCCAGGGCTAATACAAGCAAGCAAGCGATCAGGTATACCGGCCAGCCAAAGCTGCCGGTGTCATGTCCAGTGTGAACAGCATCGGCGGGAC
>JAGRNA010000115.1 GCA_020441005.1 Leptospiraceae bacterium | reverse complement strand
CCGGTTCCGGCAAATTTACGGTTACTTCCGGTCGAAAGAGCGGCGCCCCGGTATTGGCCCCATAGGCCTTCTTTTTCTGGATGGCGCGATCACTAAAGACATCCTTGCCCTTGCTGATATAATTTGAGTATACGCCTAACTTGACCTTTACCTTTGGATCCGGCAGATCTTTATTTTCTTCGGCCAAAAGCAATGGACCGCCAGCCAGACTGGTAAACAGTATCAATACTAGCAGAGATCCGCGCTGACTGCCCCCGAGACCAGGAATGCAGGTCTTTCCTGTGTTACTCCATTTCGCGCAATGTGCTTTCATTTGCGGCAATGATTCGTCAGGGATGTCACTTTGAACAGCAAAAAACGACCTACTATTGCTCCACCCTGTCCAGAATCTCGCGCTCTTGCAGCTGGGATCGAATCTCTCGTCGCCATTCAATGGCTTTTTCTGTATAACTGCCACGCGGGAATTCATCAATCGCCCTTTGGAACAGTTTTGCGCTGGCTTGCAGATCCTGGGCATTAAAGCGCAAAATGCCCATCTTGATCAGAGCCGCCTGATCCATGCTTTGGTCCCGATTATCCAGCACATCCTCAAAGGCCTGGTAGGCTTTTTGCATTTGACCATCCTTCTGTAAGGTTTCTGCCAGCCAATAGCGGGCCTTCTCACTCAGGTTATCTTCAATGCCGGATTCTAACACTTCTTTAAAATAGTACTCCGCCTTGTTACTGTCGCCCTTGCGCCAGGCTTGCACACCGGCTTCATAGGCCTGCTCGCGAATCTCACTAACCACGTTCTCCCGTTCGCGCGGCTCCAGATAGGAATCACCGAATAAATAATCATCATAAAACTCGAGCGCCAGCCAATCCTGATCAATGCGCTTTTGCGCGGCAGCCTTGCCGCGCTGGGCTTGCAGGTTTTCAGGATCATATTTCAGGGCCACACGAAAATTGGCGGTTGCCCGGTCAAATTCAGCCCCGCGCAGAAAGAAATTACCAAATGCTTGATGGATTCTGGATTTGAGTCGCATGTCGCGTGAACGAGCTAACAAGGGTTCCAAAAGCCCGCGTCCATCCTGCTCATGGTTGATGTACAGGTACAGTCTACCCAAAGCGAAATCTATTTTATCGCTGAGCTCCTGATCCTGGACGGGCCAATCTTTCAATTCGCGGTAATGATCCAGAGCCAGTTTATACTCCTGGTTTTTTTCCAGCGCGGCAGCCAGGCCATATTTCGCCAGGGCATTTGTACGTGGATTATAGTTTTTGGCCAACACAGTAGTAAACAGTTCCAGCGCTCGACGTTGCGACTCTTTCGAGTTTTGGCGCAGGTATTCATCAGCCTCGCGCAAACTGCTCAGACCGTCCTGACTGCCGAAAACAGACCAGAATGGATTACCGGTATAGTGGGCAGCTAAAAGCCCGATCCCGCCAAACAGAAAAAGCAGACCGGCAATCAACAGGATTTTTTGTTTTTGCATGTGATTCATAGTTTTGCAACTGTTTCCTAACGTATTTTTTCGATGGTTCGATCGTACCAGAACCGTGAGCGTTCCGGGTAATAGCGTCTGGTACGTGGATCCAGAAAATATTCCAGCGCAGCTCTGTAGCGTCCCAATTCATACCAACTGAGTCCTGTATAGAGCAAAGCTCGCGACTTGACCCGCGGATCAGTCGAGGGATTTTGTACAAAAGGTGCTATCTCGCGCAGGGCGGCCGAATACTTCTTTTGGTGCCATGTGCGAGCCAGCACCTTGTTTAGTTCCGCCATCGAGAAACGACGGACTGCCGGTTGATGGGGTTGCGGTTTGGTATTGTTATCCACTTGTACATGGTCTTGATCGTTGTTTGACGGATTGTCCTTGCTTTTGATTACGACGGGACTTCGCAAGAGATTGCGACCGACAATCAAGGTAGAATCCAGTACGCCGGCCTGGTCCAGCACCAGGGCATAATAATATTTACCGACTGCCAGGTTTTGATCCAGGTACTCCGCTTCTTCAAGACTGAATTCTTCAATAAAGTCCGCGGTCTCCTGCAAGTTCTTCGTCGCCCGAATGGGTCGCGAGGAACGATATAAGAGCACATGCCAGTCTGCAGCCGGGTCCAGTTTATCAAGGTTGTTAAATCCCCATGTCAGCCGCACCCGTCCCTGACCGCCTGGCTCGGCGTTGAAGCGGCTAAAACGCGGCTTCTCGCCGGCCACGGCCGTATCTGTCTCGCTTGTATCAGTAGTTGTGTTTGTGTTGTTGGTTTCACTATCAACATTGGTATTTGTTTGCGTGGTATCGGTGGTTGTATTGGTATTCACATTTGGCTGAGAGTGAATTTGTACGCCGAAAGATGAGAATGTCTTTCCGGCAATGAATATCCCGATCAGTTTGCGCTGCTCCTTGCGCGGCAATACAGCATAATAATAGGTGCCCGGTTTCAACTGCTGGTCTTGCCATTGCTTTACACCATATTTCACATTCCCGAGCCAGGTAGCGCCTTGCAAAGCCTGCACACTGCTGATCGGCCGGCTGGAACGATAGATGGCCAAATCCGGTACACTTTGCTCAGGATCGCTCCATAGCAATTTGATCGCATTTGCGGATTGTAGATAGACCGTTAAATTCTCTGGTATTAAACGCAAGCGGTCCACACTCACTTTTTCCTGCACAAACTTGTGCGCGGTGGTGGTGATTTCCGGTTTGAATAGCGTAAACTCGCGCTGATCCGATTTGCGCGTCACGCTGATACAGTACCATGTCTTGCGGCCTACAATGGCCTCTTTATCTTCATATCGCAGCGTTTTTTCATCCAGAACAGCCACCCGCCTCGCCAGCTTGATATCATCCGGACTGCCAAGCGCATAATAGCTTTTATAAACATTATAAACAATATCCGAAGCCGGTGCGGGAACCCAGCTCAGGACTACCGAGCTGTCCGTATCCACCGCATAGATCCCTTGCACAGCAAAGCGATGTTCCTGTTCAGAATCCTCTGGTTTGTCCTGATTTTGATTGCGGTAGATTACCGCTGGATTCGTGCTATAATTGACGCCCGCCTGCAGTTTTAGTCGTTCTGCATTACTGACCTCATAAGAGGTCACAACGACGTAATACCAGGTCCCATCAGGAATATTATAATCGATAAATTCCGTTGCCTTTGGATCCAGCGGGGTGGTATTCACAACGTCAGCATCCAGAACCAGGTCCCGACTTTGCAACGGACGCACATAGCGGGCAATATAGATACCGGTTGTATTGGCCGGATCAACTTCCCAGGTCAAGCGCATGGACCATGGTCGACTGGTGGCCGGCGCAACGCTCAAATTGCGAATCAGGGGCAAGGCCAGCGTGTTTTGAGCGGTGTTATTTGTATTTGTATCCGCGATGGTGTTGACTTTGGGGTTCTCCGTGTCCTGGTTCCCCTGGTCCGTTTTGCGCGTTTCCTGCTCTGCGCTTTGCCGGGCTGTCGGGATTGCATCTACCCCGGGTACGTTCTGTGTTTGGGCTTCATCTGCCATTAGCAAGGAAGCACCTGAGCAGATCAGAACCAAAAACAGGCTGATACCAGCATGACGCCTTTTTGGGATTAAAAACATATTATATCCGTCCGTACAGTAGCAAGTATCGGTAAACTGAATGCCCGATTTCATCGCCCCGGGCCTACTTTTTTCCTTAGACGGCCCCTTCTGGACCCAGGACGTTTTTTTCCGGACCGGCCTTCGGCCAGCGGCCTTTTCTTTGCCTTGCAGCCGGAATCCAGGACGCAGAAGTGGCCTATGCAAGGTCGGACATATTATGAAGATCCCGAGTATTTACGCTATTTACTGTCCAGAGAACGTCACGAGATTTTTTCCATACAGCGTATACTGGATCCGATTGACTGGCAATCGGTGGAAAACCTGCTCGATTTCGGCATGGGTCCCGGTTTTTTTAGCGCCGCCCTCTTGAAACGACTGCCTAAAGATGCCTGGCTGTGGGGCTCGGAATGCCAGGAAACTCTGATCGATCGAATGCTCAAGCGTCGCACCGATGAAGGGCTCGAGCGGATCACCCTGTTTCATACGGAACGCACAGAGCATCCTTTATTACCCGACTGGATCCCTGATCCGGATATCATCTTCTGCTCTTGCGTAATGTCCACCTTCGCTGATCCTTCCCTGGCAATTAGCGGCATC
Organism: Leptospiraceae bacterium; assembly: GCA_020441005.1. GTDB lineage: Bacteria > Spirochaetota > Leptospiria > Leptospirales > Leptonemataceae > JAGRNA01. The sequence goes on along the minus strand of JAGRNA010000115.1, from coordinate 3,431 downwards.
GGTCGCAAACTGAAGAACGATGGCTATATGTACCTGCTGGACTGGGAACGAATAGAATCGCCAGCCGGCCCGCCCCTGGTGGCCCGTGTTTCTAGCAAACGCATGCAGTATAGTATAGAAGAAGCCGGCTTTGAAGTATACAACGAGATCGAACTGAATGAATGGCTATACTACTACCAGTTGCGCAAAACAGAGCGAGCCATTGAGGAAAAAAACCGCTTTTCGCATCTGGACTATTGAACGGTCCCCTGCGACCATTCCGATCCGGTGATGCGCCCGGCCAGTGTCCCGGGGTCCGCCATCTGACCCCAAACAAAACGCTCTTCAGCCAACTCGAGAGCCTGTACAGCATGAACATGATCCCTGCGCCGATCGATGAGCTGATTCGCGGGTACTCTGATACGCAAATAATTGTCGCTCAGCAATTCAGCCCACTCTGCTGATTTCCGGTGGATCGGCCCCTGACCCGATTCCGGAATCGATGCATCCGGTCGGGCAGCTGGTTCCCATTGTTCCAAAACACAAGGGAAAGTCCGCCCCAGACAACGATGCTGATAAGCTACCTGCAGTTCCCGCCGTAGCACGCCAAATTGCTGCATCCGCTCTTTAATCGTCTGGCGACTCCATTGTTCCGTCCGCCGGGCAGCCTCCGTTCCCGCCCGTCTGGAATAAGGAAAAAGGTGCAGGCCCGCAAACTGCATGGATTTGCAAAAACTCATGCTCTCCTGAAATTCGGCCTCGCTTTCGGCCGGAAAACCGACCATCACATCGGTGCCAATAAAGACCCCTGGATTGTATTGGCGCACCGTTTCTATTCGTCGGGCAAAACTGGTGGGGTCATAGCTACGGCGCATTGCCTTCAGCACATTGCGAGCACCGCTTTGCAAGGGAACATGCAGATAATTACAAAATCGGGGATGCTGGCTTAATTCCGCCAGGCCGCGACCGACATCCGATGGCTCGATACTGGACAGGCGCAGCCGACTAAACTGCATACTTTCCAGTATTTTTTCCAGTAACCCGATAAAACGCAGGCGGCTCTTGTCCGGCTGTAGTTCACGATACCAACCCAGATTCACACCTGTGAGCACAATTTCCGGCACGCCCGCATCCTCCAATGCTTTCACATGCTCGAGGATATCTGTAGCCGCTCGGGAACTACCCCGGCCGCGGGCCATGGGTATCTTGCAATAGGAACAACGGCGATCGCAACCGTCCTGGATCTTCAGGTAGGCCCTGGTATGTCCCTGGGGCTTGACAACCCCATACGCAAAGGGACTAGTCTGGCGAGCAGCACTGGCAAGATTGTGTGCCCTTCGATTCTGCAGGGCAAGCCATTGCTCATATCGATCAAGTAAATCTGATTTTTGGTCATTGCCACAAACAAGGTCAATGGCTGGATTCGTGCTTAATACCGCCCGGTCCGTTTGCGCAAAACAACCGGTAACGACAACATGCAATGCCGGATTATCACGGCGTGCCCTGCGGATAAACTGTAGACATTTCTGATCAGCCTGACTGGTTACGGTGCAGGAATTAACAATTAGTACGGCTGCATCTGTAATCTGGCCGGTTTGCCGGTAGCGGCCACTCTCGACAAAGGATTGTACGATTCCGTCTGATTCATACTGATTCAGCCGACAGCCGAATGTGTTGATATAGACAGCCTGTTTGCCGGTTTCGGATCCGTCTGCAGCGGCTGGATCAGTCTGCAAGCCGGGCCTGAATCCGTTTTAGATTCTGGTTTGCTATGACGTGCTCGGGCGCCAGAGCGAGCGCTTTTTGGCAGTACTGGCTTGCTTCTTCCAGTCGTAATACGGCATGGTTTTTACGATTCTGCATCAACGCCGGTGTGATCTGTTGCTCCATCGCATAAGCCAGATTGGCATACAGATTTGCCAAAGCGCTTTTGCCTGGCACCGGCAGCTCCATAGCGCTTCGGAAGCGCAATTCCGCATTTTCGTTATTGCCCAGCATAAGCCATGTCAACCCATCAAGGTATTGGGCATGGAAGCTGGATGGATCGAGCTCGAGCGCTCGCGCCAGGTGGGGTTGAGCCGCTTTTGGATTCCGGCTTTCCAGCAGGGCGGCCGCGATTTCCAGGCGCAGTTCCAGTTTGTCGCTCGTTAGCTGAATGGCTCGCCGGGCGACCTGAACAGCCCCGGCATATTGTTGCTGACGCCTTTGCAGGGCCGACAAAAGAACCCGCGGCTGCCATTCCCGGGGATGATCGGTAATACAGTAATTCAAATGCTCCCGCGCCGAGGCGTAATTACCCTGTTCCATGTAGTTGGCTGCAGCTAGCATCCGCAGTTCCATCGATTGGCGATTGGCATCAAAAACAGATCGAATGATATTCAGCGATTCTTCATATTGCCCGGCTTTGTATTTCTCAAGCGCGCTGGCATACTCGGGTATCTCGGCCCCAATGGCCACCGGCAAACCGGTTAGCAGGGTAAAAAGAATGGCAAAAAAGAAAGGTTGTGATCCAGAGCGCATGCGTGTCCGTTCCAATGATAGTCATAGGGGCCATGTGGCCCCGAGAATCAAGAGATTTTCTGACTAGCCGGCGCGGGCGGATTGGAATCGCCGGAAACCGTACTACTGTCCAGTGATTCAGTCCGCTCGACATCATCCAGGGCCGACTCGTCGGCCTCACTTTGCGCCGATTGGCGTCGTTGGGCTTGTAGCTCCTCCCATTCGAGCCAGTCCGTTTCAGTAAACTCGAGCTGAGCGCTACCCCCTGGATCGGACGGTTTTACGCTGACCAGGATGCGATGGGCTGCAGTAAACGCCCCGGCCAGCATGCGATTCGCCAAATGGTCCTCCACTTCACGCTGCAGGGTTCTACGCAAGGGCCGGGCGCCATACTTCTCATCAAAACCGCGTTCAGCGACCCAGTCCAGGGCGTCTGTGTCAAATTCCAGTTTTAGTTTACGATCAAACAGCTGATCATTCATCTGACTGATCATAATTTCAATGATTTGACGGATTTCGGCCTGACCCAGGGTCCGGAAGGTGATGATTTCATCGACCCGATTCAAAAATTCCGGATTAAAATGGCGCTTGAGTTCATCCATCACCTTGCCGCGCCGCCGATCTTCATTCTCGCCGGAATGGGAGGCAAAGCCGAGGCCACCCGCTTTCATCATCTCACGAGCGCCGATATTGGAAGTCATGATGATCATGGTCTGGCTAAAATCGACCTTGCGACCATGCGTGTCGGTCAAAATACCGCTGTCCAGAATCTGCAGCAGTAAATTGAAGATATCCAGATGCGCCTTTTCAATCTCGTCAAATAATACCACGCTGTATGGGTTGCGACGCACAAATTCGCTTAGCTGACCGGCGTCATCATAACCTACATAACCAGGTGGCGATCCAATCAGCTTGGATACAGAATGCGGCTCCATGAACTCGGACATATCCAG
>JAGRNA010000114.1 GCA_020441005.1 Leptospiraceae bacterium | reverse complement strand
ATAACCAGTTGCAGCAGCAGCCCGGCACTACCCGTTGGATTGACAATTTCCCCGACAGATTGTTCAATTAGCGGCACTCCGACTGAAATTAAAGGCAAGACTCTATACACAATTACAGCTACCAATACGGCAGGCAGCGATACTGATCTGCTCTACATTACTGTTTATGCCCCAATCAAAATACCTGATACAGGCTTATCTAATTGCTATGATAACTCTTCGGTTATTCCATGTGGAGATTCAACATTCCCCAGACAGGATGCTGACTATGCGGACACACCGTATGCCCGCAGTTACAATTTGCCGACAACGAATCCGGGTTATTCTGCAGACTCTTTCACAAAAGATAACACAAGTGGCTTAATTTGGAAAACCTGCAGCGAAGGCCTGACTGGTGCTAACTGTTTGGGGGATGCCTGGATGGTTAGATACTATGGATCAGAAGCGGGACCCACTTGTAATGCTCTAAACAATGCAAATAGCGGCGCAGGTTTTGCCGGGCTGACTACCTGGAGACTACCGACTATCAGGGAACTGGAATATTTATTCCAATATACTGACAGTGATTATCATCTTGACTTGGGTTTATTTCCAAACTGGGGCAATGCATATCCTTATTTTTGGTCGGCAACAGAAAACACGCAATGGAGCCCCTTGCAACGGTATTACATAGCGCAGGATAGTGGTCATGTTTCTTTTAATTACCAATCTAACAGACACAGTATTAGATGCGTAGCAGGGCCACCGGCAGTGGATGCCACACCCTTACTCGAAGACCAGAGTGACGGTTCTGTTTTTGATTATCGGAGCGGACTTCTTTGGCAAAAATGCAGTGCAGGACAAGCAGGCACAAATTGTGAGACAGGTACTGCAAATACATTAAGTTGGGGCGCGGCTCTACGTTATTGCAGGGACCTGACCTTGGCAGGCAAACAATGGCGGCTGCCCAACCTGACAGAATTAATGAGTATTGTTGAACGAAATCGGGGGGCCGGAGCATATGCCATTTTTATCAATGACAGCGTTTTCCCTGGATCGCAACAATCCTATTATTGGTCATCGACAACAGATGGACACATTATCAATTATGCCAATGCAGTCTATTTCGGGGGCCCAGGATCATGGGGAGGTATGGTAAAAACTGGCATGCAATATGTTCGATGTGTCACAGGGCCGTAATGTTTCTTAAAGATTTCGGATCTGCAAAAATGGCCAAGGACTAAAAATAGATGGCAGGGCAACGTTTTAACTTTGGTCACTATAACGCCACGGCCGGCAGACGCCGGACCTTGTTGTAAGGCCCTTGATAAAAAAAGGACTGGTGCTCGCAGCATGATCTATGGGCAGCTCGCCTGGATCAGGCCGGTGAGTGAGCGGGGCTGCTGGCATAGATGGCTATGCAACAGTTCGGCCTGCGTCAGGCGTCGTTTTTTCTGCTTGTTAATTGGCATCTGAATGAATTGAAATGTATTCCAGGGCGGCTGTAACAAGAAATCCGGAACGTGTCTCACCTTTTTTTTGAGCATAATTATCAAGCCTGGAAAGTAATTTCTCAGGGATGGTCACATTTACTCTTTTAGCCTTCCCGGAAATTTCTGAAAGATCAACCTGTACTATTGCCCAAAGTCCATTTTTGTATAATTTGTTTTTTTGATGTTTCTCAATGGGAACGTATTTAGGTATTTCTTCGTTGTCCATTAAGATGCCTTCAATGTGGCAAAGTATTGCCTCTTTAGTGTTTTCCAGGGCTTCTGCAATGGTTTCACCTGCGGAAAAGCAACCTGGCAGATCTGGTATCGTAACACCATAATCGGAGTTTTTGTCTTTATGAATTACAACCGGGTATTGCATTTGCTATTTCTCCAGGCCAGCTTGTTTTAGAATGCTACTCACTGTTCCAATTGGTAGATCTTTCTTTGGATGCGGAACAGTTACCTTGCCAGGTTTTTTATGATGCTTAAACTGATGATGACTTCCTTTGGCATTGTGCAAAACCCAGCCATCCTGCTTTAGCATTTTGATTACTGCCGAACTTTGCACTTGTGTGTATAATACACATGATTCGGTTGCTGTCAACAAGGAACTGCAAAAAATTGCGCTCTACAGGTCACTCCCTATCGCTACACGCTCTATGTGAAGCCTGGAGCAGGCCCGAGAGTAACCGGGGTTCGGGCGCAGCTATCCCAATGGTTTTGCTGCCTGGGTGTGCTCTGCTCAATTAATCAGGCCAATCCGGTGCAGTCTATGCTCCGAAAAGTCGATCGACCTGATTAAAATGGTGCTATTGTAGTTCGATAACAAATTTACTATATCTTTCTGACAGCTCACAGACGAGTTTTGTATTGAGTTCACGTATTTTCGGTGGGCAGTGACTGATGGCGTGGGGTCGTGGTCGCCAATCACTGTGAAATCGGCCGGTGATCCGGCCGAATCTAACTCCCTTACGACATGGCAACACCCTGAATAATTTTAACCGCTACATTGCCTTTGTCCCGACCCAAAACGGCGCCAATGTAACCATCAGGGGCCAGTGCCCTTGCCATCAATGGATCCGTTGGAATTGAATCGCTTTGGATTGCACTGTGCCTGTTTACCGGAGCTAATTGGCAAGCTTGACTGGCCGGCCCAGGCCGTGCCGGTCATTTTTTTCTTGCCAAACAGTCAAAGCCCTTTATCAATAGTCGGGTATCCTTTTTTATCCGGCATGTCAAACTCGCAGCCTAAATTCTGTTCCCGATGCTGCCACCTGCAGTTACCGTCAAGCAAGCTGTTGATGGCCTGCCTGAACATCCTGTTGTTCATCAGCCAAAGCCAATGCACCGGTGTCAGCCCGTTACATTCTTACATTAACAATCCACACCGAACAAACCCCGCCAGGGAATACGGGCACGCGGCCATACTATCAAAAGGAGGATTATTTTATCACCGAGGCCTGATAGCCGGTCAAACCGGCAATGCAAAGCGGGTCAAAAGCGGCCAGGCGTGCAGCCATGCAATTCTCTGGCTGGCTGCCTTTGGAAATTCAGGCTTGAATCAAGCGCGTAAAAACGGCCAGTTGACCAAAATTGCCCTGGTTGAATATGAAGTTTTCGCCATTGGCGGTTTTGTGTATCACCGCTTTTGCACGAGGGTCCATGGTGAGTAAGTCGGTCAAAGCATCCTTGCGATTTGCGTATGGTGTTTGGGCCATACTATTAGTACAGACAAATTGTGCCATTGGACCAGTGCATGGGCTAGCCGGCACCTACACCGTCTATCCGGGCGAGTTTCAGCCTGCTAATGACGTCGCCTTTGAACAAGAGGCTGAGGGCTGCCAACACAGCTTTCTGGGTCTGGTTGCCCTGGGCCATGCCAGTGTCGGATATATTGCCAAAGAAAACCGGATCGGCCGCATTGCGATTGTGGACCATGCAGCTCTAGTCTTGTGGAGCGGTATATACACCAGATATTGCACAATTATCACTGGTGAAAAACTGCCGGAGAATGCAAATGAATAAGTGCTGGTGGATTCTGGCGCTTGTCGCAATCCTTGCTTTGGAGATCGGATGCACATCGCATGCGCCCACCTACGGCTGCCTCTACACCGATGTTGATCATCATGTATATAGCAACGCAAACGGACCGTTGATTGGTCCCGGTCGTGCACTCAAAAGGGGACAGGCTTGTCATTACCGCATCTACCTGCTCAATTATTTCTTCTATGGTGATCCGGCCGGATTCAGGACCCTTGAGGATGCCATGCGATCGGCCGGGATCACCAAAGTTGCCAGTATAGACTATTCATGGCAATCCGTGTTGTACTTGTTCGCGGCTGAATGCATCGAGGTGTATGGCGAATGAGAGTCGGCCGACCGGACTCAGGCAAACTGCACCTGTGCTGCGGATTACTACTCAGCCTGTGTCTGTTTTGGGCTCCATCTGTTTCTGCCCAGGAACTGTTCCAGGACGATATCCTATTCGTAGAAATGGGCGGTGCCAAAGGCAGCTTGTATCCCGAGCAAATGAAGCCTGATAATGGAATCTTCTATTATGGAGTCTGGCTTGGTCTCTACCAGGGCACTCTGCCGCAGTTTCCCTGGTTGGGCCAGGTGTATCACCGTAATACGGCCAGCCAACAATACGAGATCCAAAACGAGGGCTACGTTCGTTCAGAGCTGGCAATCGGCGATTACTTCAGCTTTGGAGCGCTGCTTTCCGCCGACACCATGGTTTTTCACAAAGTTCCGGCTGACTGGCGTACGAATACATCTCATATCAACTCGACATTGGTTTTATTCAACGGCACAAATCAAATCAGCCAGATCGCGGCGGACAATCCGTACTATCTTGCGTGGCTGTACGGCGATGTCTATCCCACCCGAGCCGAATTGTACTTGAACAGTTTTAGCCCGGAGATCGGAATCCATGCGTCGTGGGACGCTACTGAACTTTACTTTCGCGCCGGCCTGGCTGCAATTATCTCTCACCAGCAAGATGTGAGCTCGCAACAGGAGAGCGCCAATCTGGGCGTCCGCATTCTGGCTTACGATCCGGTTACAGTTCATCTCGAAGCCTATGCGCGCGGCTGGCGGATCAGCAGCACCCGCGGCCCCAGCTTTAACGACTATATTCACGAGTATGGCGGCCGCTTTGGTATTGGTCTGCGGCTGACGCATCCCTGAGCCAATGCATCAGGGACAAGAATGCGCTCCCATGCCGCTAAAAGTATCCTGGGCAAACGAGTCCCATTCAATCGTATGATCGAAGGCATCCGTGCCAACTTTATCACCTGTGGTCACACTACATTTACGGCGCAATGTCAAATTACTGGCGAAAGTACTACGCAAATTGGTTTGACCGATTACATCCTGCACCTGACCACTGCAAATCAGGTCTAAACGATCATCACCATTGAACCCCATTGCCGCTGCACTATACTGCTGACAGGAACTAGTCCAGAATGCATCTATGGATGAGTTACAAATTACAAATGTGGAGCCGACTCCAAGGGAAAAGCTACTCAGAGTTACTGTCTGACTTGGTGTTGTGCTATCATTCAGATAAGCCCGCACAATACAATTGGACAGATCCACAGTTGCAGATCCTGCATTAAATATTTCGAGGGCTTTGTTATTACTACTGCCTTCCACATATTCGCTAAACAGCAGAATTGGCCCCGCCACCGGCGTGGCATTTTTTTCAGCGCTGGTATCACTGGTCACACTGCCGCTGAAGTTGGCATAGACCTGGTAGTAGTACGTGGTGCCGTTTGTCAGGCCGGTATGCGTGTAGCTGTTGGTACCGATGCCTTCGATCGTGGCTGCAATCGTTGTCGCAATCGGCACTGTGGCCCAGGCTACAGTATAACTGGTAGCATTGGGTACGGCATCCCAGCTCAAAGAGACCTGGCCATTGCCGCCGGTTGCCGTAAAGCTGGTCGGTGCGGGCGGATTGGTGACGCTAAAATCAGTCAGTTTGGCCGTATTGTGCGTCATGGTCGAATCATCGGTATCACAATAGACCCAGGTGGAAGTCGGGTTGTCGGCCCGACGCACACGGGTGATGGCCTTGTAATTGCCAATCGCCGGCAGGGTGTCGTAGACTGCTCCCTGGTACCAATAGTTATTGGTATTATCCGGTCTCACACTCAGGTAGGCAATATCCCGATAGCTAAAAGCGGTATGATCGGCGCCCGTCCCGTAACCGGCCTGAACTACAATCTGGGCGCTATTACTGCCGCCATTGCCGACTGTGGTCGGGTTTTCATACACTTCCATTTTGAGCGTTGGCGCGGAAGCACTGGCTGCGCTGGCGGTGATGCTGGTCTCATAGGTGCGACAAAAATCGATATAATCGGCACCCGGCAAGGCGTTCACCTCGCTTGTCAGGGCCGATTGGGCACCGCTGCCAAAGACTGCGGCTACACGATAGTAATAAGTCGTTAAATTGGTCAGACCAGTATGCGTATAGCTGTTTGTACCGATGCCGCTGATCACACTGGAGCCGGTGGTGACACCGCTGGATGTAGCCCAGTAGATTTTATAGGCAGTCGCGCCGGTGGCTGCAGTCCAGCTGAGCACAACCTGAGTACTGGATACAACTGCATTTAGATTTGAAGGCACTGCCGTCGGCGCAGCACTGAACTCGGAAGAGGGGCTCGACTCGCCGCTGCTATTCACCGCCGCCACTCTGTAGTAGTAGGTGGTGCCGTTGGCCAGACTGCTATGCGTATAGCTGGTGGAGGCACCACTACTGATCACGCTGGAACCGGTGGTGACACCGCTGGATGTAGCCCAGTAGATTTTATAGG
>JAGRNA010000113.1 GCA_020441005.1 Leptospiraceae bacterium | reverse complement strand
AATATGGCACGTAAAAAAATTGCTTTAATAGGGGCCGGGCAAATCGGCGGAACAATGGCCTTGCTGACCGCTCAAAAAGAGCTGGGCGATGTGGTTTTGTTTGACATTGTAGAAGGCGTTCCACAGGGCAAGGCATTAGACCTATTGGAGGCGACTCCGGTAGAAAGTTGCAACTCAAGTCTGAAGGGCACAAATGATTATAAGGATATCGCCGGAGCGGATGTTGTCATTGTGACTGCCGGTATCCCCCGTAAGCCCGGAATGTCCCGTGATGATTTAATCAGCACGAACACAAAAGTCATCAAGCAAGTTGGCGCTGGAATCAAGGAATTTGCTCCCAACGCCTTCGTGATTGTAATCACAAACCCATTGGACGCCATGGTATACGTGATGCAGAAAGTAACCGGCTTTTCCAAGAACAGGGTAATGGGCATGGCTGGTGTGCTGGACTCAGCGCGCTTCCGAGCCTTTATCTCTATGGAAACCGGCGTTTCGGTCGAGGATATTAACGCTTTTGTGCTGGGAGGTCATGGTGACACCATGGTTCCACTGCCGCGCTATTCCACAATTGCCGGTATACCCCTTCCGGATTATCCCGGTCTGGATGCCTCCAAAATTGAAGCAATGGTGGACCGAACCCGCAAGGGCGGCGGTGAAATTGTAAACCTGCTAAAAACCGGTTCAGCATTCTATGCTCCGGGTGCTGCTGCGATTGCAATGGCTGAGTCCATCTTAAAGGATCAAAAGCGTGTTTTTCCCTGCGCCGTACTGTGTGAGGGAGAATACGGACAAAACGGCATTTTCATGGGTGTTCCGGTGTTGCTTGGCGAAAATGGCGTAGAGAAAATCATTGAAATCAAACTCAATGCAGATGAGCAAGCCGCATTGGATAGTTCCGCCAATGCTGTTAAAGAGCTGATGAAAACGGTGGATGATAGCGGGTTGTTGTAGTATTGACATATTCCTTGCAACAGCTTGAAAGAAAGTAATAAAAGGTGCAAGCACGCCGGTCCAGGGTCTGTGTTTGCGCCTTTTTTTACTTCCAGGCATTATTGCAATTGGTTCAAATTGGGCAATTTAATGCCCAAAGAATTCTCCAGATCGGCTACAGACAAGAATAGCTGTTGATCCATGTCCTCAACCCGGACCAGGTCCATCATCAGCGCGTAATGGCGACCAACCAGGAATCGCAATTTGAAAGGGTGAAAGGACTTGATCAGGAATTGTAGAAATTTTTGCAAAATCTCCCCGCCCTCCGAGACCGGGCGAATATCTACGATGAAGTTGTCATTTCTGGTTTGATTTCGGAAACTGGCTGTAAGCAGGGTTTGAAAATATTCGACTGTGTTTCTGTTGGGAAATTGTCGGATTTCAAAAAAAGTCAGGCCGTGTTGCCGCAGCATTGCGACCGGACGTTCTGTTTTATGCAAGTTAGATTTAATCGCGATTGTTTCTTTTATCAATTCATGGGACCGTTGCAGTAATTGTGAAGTTTTGAACGGTTTAACAAAATAATCACTAGCACCACTGCGCAGGGCTTGCACTACAGTCGTCTTTTCTGAAATGGCAGTCAGCATGATGACAGGGATCAAACGCAAATGTTGATTGATTTTTAATTTGCGCAATAAATCCAGACCATTCATTCCAGGTAAACTGATATCAGAGATGATCAAATCGGGAAACATCTCCGAAACCATGCTGAAACCGGCCTCGGCCGACTGAGACGATCCGACTCTGTATTTTGAGCGAATGAACATCTCCTTTAATAAAAGGCGTATATTTTCGTCATCATCGATAATGACAACACAGGCATCCATTCCCTGTTGATTCGGTGCCATGAAAGCAAGAAATAAGTCGGTGATTATATGTGTCGAACCTTTTTATCTGCAAAAGTAAAAACATAGCCTGTGCTCAAGGAGCGCTTTTTGGTCCGGTTTCTACAGACAAAATGGGGCCGATTGCACAATCGGAAAGGGATGAACCAGATGCAAGCCAGCTATTTAGGCCGGTCTTTGATGCTATACAAGCAGACTTACCCGAATCTAATGATAGTACGGCCGATACCGTGGTCCATGAACACTGGATTCTGTTCCGGAATAAAAAAAGCGTCCTGACCAGGACGCCCTGTGGAAAGGAAAGCAGGGCAGTCTGAAAGTGTTTAAAAGACTGCCCTGCGTTGTTGTGCGGGCCTTATTTTACCAGCAACTCGTCCACTAATTCAGCGATGTCTTTGACTTTTACTTTTTCGTCCATCGATTTGCCTTTGACACCATCAGAAATCATGGTGATACAGAATGGGCAAGCCGTGGCTATGGTGTCGGCACCGGTATCCAATAGTTGACCTGTGCGTTTGTCATTCACCCGTTCGTAATGCTCTTCCATCCACATTTGTGCGCCACCGGCGCCGCAGCATAGTGAAGTCCGATTGTTATCGACTGCTTCTTTCAGCTCCATACCGGTAGCGTCTTTGATCACGTTGCGTGGACCATCAAAGATTTCATTGTAGCGGCCTAAATAACAAGAATCATGATAGGTGGCCTTGCTTTCGGCCATACTGGCCTGAGCAGCACTATCGAGTTCCAGTTTGCCTGTGCTGATCAAATCATCGATGTAGTCACTGTGGTGCACAACCTCATAATTACCGCCCAATTGAGGATACTCATTCTTGAGAGTATTAAAACAATGCGGACAGGCTGTTACGATTTTTTTAACGCCATAATTGTTCATTGTTTCAATGTTCATTTGCGCCAGAGTTTGATACAGATACTCGTTACCGCCGCGCCGCGCACTGTCTCCACTGCAGTTTTCTTCTGTGCCCAAAATAGCAAAATTTATTTCAGCTTTTTGCAGTAAATTAACAAAGGAGCGGGCAATTTTCTTGTTGCGTTCATCAAAAGAGCCAGCGCATCCAACCCAATACAGAATATCTACATTGGCATCTTCAGCCATGGTTTTGACACCTAAATCCGAGCACCAGTCGGCTCTTGTGTGGGCACCCATACCCCATGGATTGGAATTATTCTCCATGTTTTGAAAGGCCAGCTGCAATTCTGCCGGGAAGCGGCTCTCGGCCAGGACCAGGTTACGGCGCATTTCATAAATTGCTTCCAGCTGATTGTTCCCAACAGGGCACGCTTCAACGCAGGCATGGCACGATGTACAGGACCACACTTCTTCCTCTGAAATATAGGGGTCGCCAATTACTTTTGATTCTGCCGGACCGGTCTCGGCAGTCTGCTGCATTAAATTCGAGCTGTAATCCAGCATGGCGTGTTTTAAATCTACCATGATTTTTTTAGGGTCCAGCGGTTTACCTGTTCGGTTGGCCGGACATTGAACTGTACAGCGTCCGCACTCTATACAGGACAATCCATCCAGCAAGCTGGTCCATTTAAACTCGGACACATTGGCGGCGCCCCAGACAGCCGATTCACTTTCCAGATCCATGTTTTGCATGGTGCCATAAGGTGTATCGCGGACCATCAAAAAGTTCATCGGGGCAAAAATCAGGTGGCCGTGCTTGGAAAGCGGGACAAAGATCATAAAACTATAAACCGTGCCGATATGCATCCACCAGCTAAAGTCCCGCACAGCCAGAGCATTCATTGGGTCCTGGACTCCACAGGCCTGCAAAAGCGCCAGGATACTGCTCGTAATCCATGTTGCCTGATGTTCGCCGGGCAGAAGCAGGCTGGCGGCCTGGCCCACCAGGGTTGAAATCATTAGTGTTCCAATCATTAAAATGACTATCGCGGACTGTGTGGAGGGAATATCGAGCCCTTTGGCCTTGAAAATCCAGCGGCGGATCGAAAAGAAAGCCAGACCAAGCAGAACAAATACACTGAAATACTGAATAGCCAGTTCATAAAAATGCGTCCCAGAGGCCACGAGAAAGAAAAAGGCCGTTACAAAGATCAATATCAGCAAAATGAGATAGAACCAGAGTAAATCCGGGTTGGTGCGGAAGGTATTGCCCTTGCCTAATTTGGTGATTTTCATCAGCCACAGAGTGCCCGCCAGGCTCAAAATAAGGCCTAATATGACCAGACCAGTCACAAGGGGCGAAAAACTGAAGACAGACATATAATCAGTCAAGGCAAAGGTATATGGCTGAATGCCGTTGGCCTTGAACAGTATCCATGCGTTTCCGGCAATCATCTGACTAGTCGTATGCACAAGATAGGATATAAAGCCGTAAAAAATGAAAGCATGCATCAGACCGCGGATCGGTGAGTTATACAGCTTGAATTGAAAAAGCACGTTGAGCAGGAAGGAACGAATCCGTCCTTCCCATGGCGCCAGGCCAGGTGTCGCCTGGGCTTTGCTGACCAGCTGCAAGCGCCGGGCTATTGCAAACACGAATAGTATGTTTGAAATAGAAAAAATAGCTAAATGAAAAAGATTGGCAAAGATATCCGAATTCACGTTATTATCTCCGATGTCCTGAACTGCGTTTTTGGGAGGCCTGAGGCACCCTTCAGGTATCTACCAGATTAGGAAAAGACTGCCTTGCGTCCAGAAAAAAGCTGACCTGCAAGGCTGTCATTTTAGACTTGCGCAATGACTGTTACGACCCTGATGAAAAGCCCCTGCAGCCAGATTCTGGATCGTGCCTATGCCGGCGAGCGTATCAGTGCGGCTGATGCCCTGGCTCTGTACGACCGGGGCGAGCTGCATTCGATCATGCAGTGTGCTCATGAGTTGCGAGCGCGAAAAACGAATGCCAACCAGGCCAGCTACACGATGTTTCGGGTCGTAAATTATACAAATTTCTGTAATGTGGACTGCAATTTTTGCAGTTTTTATGAACCAATGGATTCCAGCCGCGGCTATACTCTCTCGAGGGAAGCAGTGATCCAAAAAATGCGCGAGGCCCTGGAACTGGGTGCCAGTCAGATGTTCTTACAAGGTGGTGTAAACCCCAATCTGCCTTTTCAATACTACCTGGATGTGCTGGAAGGCGTCAAAGCAGAATTTGGCTCGGCAGTTCATATCAGGGCTTTTTCACCCGTCGAGCTGCTGGCAATGGAAGCAATGACGGGCTGGCCGCTGTCCAAAGTGCTAGGTAGTCTGAAAGATGCCGGTCTGGATTCTGTGCCCGGTGCCGGTGCCGAGATTTTAACGGAACGAATGCGCAAAATTCTCTCTCCACAAAAGTCCAGCCCTGCTGAATGGGCGCGCGTAATGGAAGAGTGCCATCAGGCCGGTTTGAAAGGCAGTGCGAATATTGTATTCGGCTCCGAGGAGACCAGAAGTGAAGTTATAGAACACTTGCAACTCGTCCGTGATATTCAGGACCGCAGCGGTGGATTTTTATCGTTTATTCCGTGGACTTTTCAACAGCAAACTAAAAAATTCAAAACCCGGGAGGTTGGCGCTCCGGAATACCTGAAGGTTTTGGGCATTTGCCGCATTTTTCTAGATAACATTGATCACATTGAAACCAGTATAATGGTGCTCGGTCCGGGAGTGGGCAGTATTGCTCTGCACTCCGGGGCTGATGATATTTCTTCGGTGGTTATCGAGGAGAATGTACTCCGTAGTTATGGGCTGAAATCCGAGGCGAAAGCAAGGGAGTTTATTTCCATCTCCGGTTTTGAACCAGTGCAGCGGGATTTATTGTATAATCCATTGCCGGTGCTAGCTTGATTTTACCGATCAGAGTTTTCGATCCTGGCTGATCATCCAAAATCGACTGAAGAAAAATATCGGGCTGGCATTGCCAGTCTGCAGCAGTATTCGTATGCCCGTTTAAAAGAGCAGATGCAATGGATGCTGGCTCATTCCAAAAAAAGAATACCAGGTCATCATTTCAATCTGGGGACAGAATATCACAAATTATTGGATAAATGTATCCAGTATGAATCTGCCTGGCAGTTGATTTACGATTTGGAAGAAATCACAGATGAGTTATTCCCGAAAGGCACCAAACGCCGTTTTTTTTGGCAAAAAAGCCATTTGGATGATTATTTTCGCCAACGGGTAAAGCCATATTTGAGTGAACTAAATGCATTGGCTAAAAACAAACAGCTACATGCAGGTAGTTTTCATTCGATCCTGGAGCTGATTTTGGAGCAGGATGGTCCAGCGTTTTTAAAACGGTTTTTGCATCTGTGGCAGCGGCCTGGTTTTAACAGCATATTAAAAGCTGGTCGGTTTCCGGATCTTGATCGTATAGTTGGCCTGCTGAGCAATGGAGAATCATTGTCAGCCGCATCCATTGATTCAGCGTTTGCATATGATCCATCAGATGATTCGCTGGAAACGCCGGCCGGCCGGCCTGATCCAGAAAGTGCTGTGCATGAATCTGACAGTGCAGAAGACCCGGTATCTCTACCGTTTCCAGAGGGTAATAATTCTGATGATGCTTTGGAGCAAGAAACGGACGGGCCCGTAATTGACTCTCTGTCAGACTTCAATACCGATGATACAGACCAGGTTCCATATGCGTTAACCACGCCCCAGGCGGAATCGATTGATCCAACTGCTCAGCAAACAGCAGAGCAAACACCGAATTTTTTGCAAGCTGATATATCCTTTGAGGATATGGCAGACTCTATGGCAGCAGCTTCGCAGCCTGACATTGCAATCAGCTCACCAGAATTAACGTCAGAGCCAGACCTGGTTGATTCTGATTTACTGGAGTATATCCAGCAAAAGAAACAAAGTCTGCAAAGAATTGAGCAAGAAATCGAAGGAGAGTTTCTGGCACTCCAGAGCCAACAGGATGCAGATTTAGCGCAGGCAGAACATGATAACGATTATACCGGTCTGGCACAGAAGCTATCACAGGATCCCTGGCACAGACAGCTGGCCGACCGGCTGGAAAAAGCGCTTTTTGCCTATGACAGTCTCTACCCGCGACTGATGGCGCATATCAGCCAACTGGCTCGTCGCTTGAATGTTACGGACTTGAAATCTTATGTGCGGTTGCTGATCCAGGAATACTCTTCCAACCCTGATGTTCGGGAACAGGAACCGTTTCTGGTGCAAAGGCTGCAAAACTATCATGACAGTTTGCGTGATTACACGCCCGAATTGCTCAAACAGGTCCATGCATCCCTGCAGCAAATTGCCGATCAACACACCGTTTTGCATGCACGTATTCCAGTCCAGGTGGATTTTTTGGAAAATTGCTTAAATGATGAAAAATTCAAGGCTGTATGGCCCACAATCCGTATTATTGCCAGCAATATCCTGGAGCAGAAAATTGAGCCTGAAATTGAAAGCATTCTGGCGGTCCATAACCCGGAGGAGGGTCAGTTTGTTCTGCAAAGTCTGCTAAGTGGATTTGAAGTCAACAGTCCGGTACATAAAAAACTGATTGCCACCCTCAGAGGTCTTGAGTTGCGAAATAGTCCGGATGCCGTTCGTCAGACGATCGACCAAGCCTTGCAGGATTCCAGGGCCATCGTGCATGGATCAAGTGCCAGTCTTGATGAAAGTGTGCCAACCGAAAGGTTTCCAGAGGCGGTGCCGGCCCATAGTGGACTTGATATGTCATCGGACTGGAATCACACGACCGATCCGGATTTGCTTGCCAGAACGGAACAGGAAATCAATCAACTGCTGGCCATCGATCCTGCAACAGAAGCAGCCGAACTGGTTGAGCAGCTGCGCATCCAATTGCAGTTGCATCTAGACACGGATCACGCACAGGCCATCAATTTTGTAAACGCCTGCCTGAAACGTCCAGACATAGATGGTCCCCTGCGCGATACCATTCTGAATTCTATTCATCATCAAGGCAACCCCTTGCTGGATCAAATTTATTTTCTGCACAATAGTCTGGATAACGCTCGTGATACCAGGCAGCAAAGCCGCATTCTGCAGGCATTACAACAGGTCATTCCCAGGGAAATATTGCTAGACCAAAAGAATAGAATTGAAGCGAAGCGACAGTTTGACGCGAGTGCCAGTTTGCTGCTGCAGCTGAATGACAAGGGTGCGAGTCCTGGATTGATGCAAAGCCTGCAGCAAAATCCCCATTTACCGGCGCAGATCAAGCTATGTTTTACAAACCAGGCTAGCATCGAAATGATTGATCGAGCCATACATGCAATAACCATATCGAATCTCGACAATCAAAATAAATGCAAATGCCTGGAGGCGCTTTACAGTCGTTTGCACAAGGAAGGCCGTGCCCTGGCGCAGCTACAGCGTCTGAAAGAAAGAATACTGTGGTATCGGCGCCTGCTGGGAATAGATCAGAATTCTGAAACCCGCAATGCACAGCAAAATTTCTTCCGCACGCAATTACCGCTTGTTTTGAATTCCTTGCGCAAGGGCCAAAACTCGCAGGAATTGTATTTGCATCTGAATCAACATATAAGTGATTATACAATTAGTCATTCATTCATCAACAGGATGGTGCAGGAACCAGATGACGATTCCAGGTTAGAACAAAGCCTGTTGCAGAAAATTCCATTGCGATTTCGTGCAATTGCGCAATCGGCGGTAAAAAAGAAACGGGAATTGATTGAGAATTCCAGCAATCAGCTGCTGCAAAAAACCCGCCGCTATGGCACCCATCCGAAGATTATCAGTCAATTACAAAAGAACCCGCGGACAGCCTTGCGTTGGTATCAAAAGCTGGATGCCACAGACAGGGAGCGGCTGCAAGCTGAATCAGTCCAAAACCTGGAACTAAAGAATTTATTGGATCAAATTCATGCGCGAGCAACATTTCAGCAAAAAATGTCGCACTTGCAGCGCAACTGGTCTGATCAGGGATATGCAAACCTGCAAGCTGAGTTTCCGGAGCGTGAATTTCAGCAACAATTGAAGGATATACAAATCGTCAATTTGACCGGCCCACCGGCGCAGGTGTCAGATCAGGGTGGTTCAAATGAGTATCATGAGCATAGACTTGCGGACAGTTCAAAATCGCCTGGTTGGGCCGGACCTGGAACAAACAAGTCCGATACGACGAACTCTTTTTCGGATGAAAGCCAGACAATCAATCAGGACAATGCTGAAATACAGCAAAGCATGGAACCGGTGACCGGGGTTGTTGCGCAGCATGGCCGTCAAAAAGAGACCACAATCGGTGATCTGCAACAGTCGCCCGTTGCAGATTCTGACTCGACCGCCGCTTTTCTGGATCAACTGGATCAAAATATGGGCGCTGCCCTGGCGAATGATTTAACTGGCTCAACTTCTTCTGCAGCGGCCGAGTGGTCTGGTTTGATGGCGCCACTGACTGCTGATCAAATCGACCAGCCGCTCGAAGAGATCGCCGCCGCAGAGCGTCCCCCTGTGTCTGAACTCAAAGGGAGCATGGAAAGATCCAATGCAGCAAGTCTGTTTGCTGAGGCCGGGGACAAAAGCCTCGCGGATTCGGATCAAGCAAAATCAGCACCAGTCCATGCGGCCGGGAAACCCGGGAAAAAATCGAAAGGTGCCAGCCTGTGGGGCAGCATCTTTGGATCGGGTGCGAAGGCAGACAGGCAGCCTGCTCGCGCCGATCATCAGACCAGGACGGACAAAGGACGCAAGAAGGATGCTCGCAAGCGCCTTGGTCAGCAAAAAACAAAGGCGAAAAGAAAGAAGGATGATACAAAAAAACTTCAGTCAGCCATAATGAATACTATTGGCGATCGGCCTTACATGACCGAAGAAGACCTGATTGATTTAAAAAAGCAATTAAGTGCCAAACCGGAGTTAGCGCAATTATTGGAAGATCAAAGCTATATCATCAAGATTGATCATCCGGACCCCCAGCTATTTCAAGCGCCGATCTTCCTGTCAACAGCAGCGCTCAAGGAGGCGAATCGGGATCGTGACAAGAAAGACGCGCTGATCAAGGATCTGGAAGAAACAATAGCTCGTAATCCCAGTAACAAAAGGAATGCCCAGTTGACCAGGGCTCTCTCTTTTATTGAGCGCTATCGTCTCAAGTGACCCTGGCCTGTTGCATTTGGGCTCGCAATTCACTCTCCAATTGATCCAGATTATCATTGAAACGCTTCATTTCACTTTTTCTGGATGAGTTGCCGGAGATTTCAAGCCCCAGAATCAGATCATCCATACGATCCTTGAAAGCAGCCCGAATATTGGCATACAGGGTGATCGGGCTTTGACTGCGAAAAAAAAGGTCAAAGGTAAAACCGCTCATGGGCGCCAAATAGCGCTTCAAATCCTGGTGTTCTATGCAAATCTTTAGACCGCCCCGGGACAAATTAATAATCTTTTGCCTTTCCTGGACCAATACTGTGTTGGAGTCCCTGATGCGTTCAACCATTGCCGACGCCGTTTGTTGCAGGGCCGCCAACCGCTCCATTGTGAATGTCTCTGATTTGCTTTGAATCTGAATGTAACCCAGCGGGATGGGCGAATTGTCATGCGTGTAGTATATAATCGGTACAATAATCTCCGATCTGATTTTTGCATTACGGTATTGCTGGATTGTGCGATCGAGATGCTCGTCCAGATACTCTGCATAATCAACTAAATCGGAATGCGGCGGACTATAGGAGACAGGGTCGCTTGTATCCTGAATCAACAAACTTTGTCCCGTAGCCCGGATTTCATCCAAAATTGTGCCCCGTTTCCCAAAAACATCAATTTTAATCAGATCGGCTGAGTTTTTAAGACTTTGCTCCACTGCCGAAAAATTCACCTTGACCGAAGTGGGCACATTCAGGAGGGAAGCATCAATTGTATGTTTACTGGTTCTAATATTGGATATATAGGCTTCGCTCTTCTTGATTGGAATGCGCAGGCTGCTGCGATTGGCTTTTGCAATGGCTGCCCTGAGTATTTGTAATGTAAATAAATTATTTTGACCATTATTGCGCAGCACTTTGCATTCCAGATGCATGTAACGCCCTAAAATTCGAAA
>JAGRNA010000112.1 GCA_020441005.1 Leptospiraceae bacterium | reverse complement strand
TTCCAGATGGCTTCCATGCCCAGCTCCGGATACTCCAGACATTCCACTTTTTTAATATTATCCCGCGCCAGCAGGGCCGCCGGTCCGCCGATGGAACCCAGATAAAAACCGCCGTGTTTCTGGCAGGCGTCGGTAACCTGCTGGCTGCGATTGCCCTTGGCAATCATAACCATGGACCCGCCGTTGGCCTGAAACAAGTCCACATAGGAATCCATGCGGCCGGCTGTTGTGGGCCCAAAGGAACCCGAAGCCATGCCCTCCGGAGTTTTGGCCGGACCGGCATAATAGATCGGATGGTCTTTTAAATACTGCGGCAATCCGGCGCCCTTGTCGAGGCGTTCTTTCAATTTGGCATGCGCAATATCCCGGCCGACGATAATCGTGCCGCTCAAAGACAGTCTGGTTGTCACCGGGTATTTATCCAGTTCCGCCAAAATTGCCGGCATGGGCTGGTTTAAATCTATTTTGACCACATCGTCGGTTGATTGAACGCGCAAATCAGGCGGCAGATACTGTTCCGGATTGGTCTCGAGCTGTTCGATCCAGATGCCTTCGCGGTTGATTTTCGCCCTGGCGTTGCGGTCAGCCGAGCAGGACACGCCCATGCCCACGGGACAGGAAGCACCATGACGGGGCAGACGAATGACCCGCACGTCGTGGGCAAAATACTTGCCCCCGAACTGGGCGCCGATCCCGGTCTCACGGGCTATCTGGAGCAACCGGGCCTCAAGTTCTATATCCCGAAAGGCCTGGCCGCCGATGTTGCCCTGGGTGGGCAGGCCGTCCAGTTCCTTGATGCTGGCCAATTTGACGGTTTTCAGGTTTGCTTCGGCGCTGGTGCCCCCGATTACAAAAGCCATATGATAGGGCGGGCAGGCTGCAGTGCCCAGAGTTTTCATTTTTTCGGTTAAAAAAGGGATCAAGGTGTCTGGATTTAGAATTGCTTTGGTCTCCTGGAAAAGGTAGGTCTTGTTGGCGCTGCCGCCGCCCTTGGCCACAAAGACAAACTTGTATTCCATGCCCGGTGCGGCATATAAATCAATCTGGGCCGGCAGGTTGTTGCCGGAATTTTTTTCTTCATACATGCTCAAGGGGACTGTTTGCGAATAACGCAGATTTTCTTTGGTATAGGTTTGAAAAACACCCTCGGAAATATACTGCGCGTCATTTACTCCGGTCCAGACCTGCTGCCCCTTCTTGCCCATCACAGTGGCTGTGCCGGTGTCCTGGCAGATTGGCAGCTGGAATTGCGCCGAGACAATGGAGTTCATCAGCATGGTGATGGCCACTGCACGGTCGTTCTCTGAGGCCTCGGGGTCGTCCAGGATTTTAGCCACGCTTTTTTGGTGATCCGGCCGCAGTAGAAAAGAAATGTCGCGCATGGCCTCCCGCGCCAGGAGTGTCAGGGCCTCTGGTTCAATGACCAGCATCTCGCGGCCCTGGAAGTTTTCAACGCGGACATGTTGATCCGTAATCAGGCGATAGGGCGTATCATCCTTTGCAATCGGAAATGGTTCATAGTATTGAAAGTCGCTCATGGAAGACCTGCCTGAAAGGGATTCTTTTAGGCTTTGCGCGGACGCCAGGAAGTCAACCAAAATGAAAGCCGGCTGGAATACGGCGAGGATTGGTACCTTAGGCGGACCAATTTTGATTTACCGGGCAGCTTGCCTGGTCAATACTGACATCATGTCAGCAAATCTGTATACTGATCCAGCCCAGGCCCATCCCGAGCTGCGCGAAATGGTGCGCAGCTTCGCGCGCAGTCGCATTGAAGAACAAGCGCGCCATTACGATGAAAAAGAGGCCTTCAATCTGGATCTGTTTCGGAGTCTGGGCAGCGAACTGGGCGTTTTTGGTCTGACCGTACCCGCCGAGTTTGGCGGCAGCGGCCTTGACGCGGTAGCAGAGGTCATTGTCCACGAGGAGATGAGCTATGCGGACGCGGCCTTCACGCTGAGTTATTTGGCCCACGAGGTCTTGTTTGTCAACAATCTGTATGTAAATGCGAATGATGAGTTGCGACGACAATACTTGCCGGGGGTCATCAATGGCAGCAAGGTAGGCGGCATGGGTATGACCGAACCGGCGGCGGGCACAGATGTGCTGGGTTTGCAAACGGTGGCGGTGCGGGATGGCGATTACTATATTCTCAATGGCAGCAAACAGTTTATCACCAACGGTCCCGAGGGTGATTTCTTCATTGTCTATGCCAAACTGGATGACCGCGATCGGCGCGAGATCACCAGCTTTGTAATCGAATCCGCCTGGGACGGCTTCAAGGTCGGCAAAAAGGAGCAAAAAATGGGCATGAAGGCCTCCAGCACAGCCGTGCTGTACTTTGAGGATCTCAAGGTGCCGGTTACCCATCGCTTGAGCGCCGAGAACGAGGGTGTGACTTCGATGATGCGCAATCTGGAGATCGAGCGCGTGACCCTGGCGGCGCAGTCGATCGGCATTGCCAGCCGGTGTCTGGATGTGATGCGCAAGTACGCCATGGAGGAGCGCAGCGCCTTTGGCAAGCATCTCAGCGCATTTGGTCAAATCCAGCGTTTGATTGCTGAAAGCTATGCGGAACTGGCGGCAGCGCGGGCGCTTGTTTACCAGATTGCCAGCCAGCTGCATCCCGAGCGGCGCAACTCACTGGGCGCAGCTTCGGCCAAGTTGATTGCCACGAATATGGCTGAGCGGGTAGCGCGGAGCGCCATTCAGGTCCTGGGCGGATATGGCTATTGTCGCGAGTATCCGGTGGAACGGATGCTGCGCGATGCCATTCTGCTTTCGATCGGCGGTGGCACAAATGAAGCTATGCAAAAAAACATTGCAGCCGATTTACGCACGGCGGCGCCTTAATGCGATAGGGCATTCCACCGGTAGATGTGATCGAGTTGCCGGTCTGTCCAGCCTGCGTATCGGCTGCTAGAGTTTCAGCCAGTTTTCCAGTTTCAGGCTGGCATTGAATAGCAAGGCCGGCGGCGCTGCATCCGGCTTTTGCCATGCCTGCCAGGCCAAAAAGAACGATCCCCCCACATAGGCGAGTGCCGCCAGGGCATTGGTGCCAAAGGCCAGCCAGGCAGCAATCAGAGTGGCAGTTGGTCCCTGGTAAGCCAATAGGCCCTGCATAAAGTAGATTAGCAAGTTGGCCGCCAGAAAAGCGAGCGTCATTGTGAAAGCCACCCGGGCATAATTTCGCGCCGCAGTCTCGGCTTCGAACAGGATGCCGGGCAGCCAGGTGATCAACAGGGGCAGACTGTAGATTGCCGCCCGCGCATTGGCACTTAGATTGGCTTCTAAAAAGAGTGTGACTGTCGATTTTCCGGATTCCGTATTCATGCCGCGTGTTTGTGATTCCTTTTGCAGTGTGTTGCCGGCTGAGCCGGTCTGGCGCTTCTATTGCGGAAAACGCAAAAGTTCAACAATCCAGTCGATGGCCTCTTTTAAATAGGGTATTTCCCAGCGCTCCTCGGAGAAGGCGCGAAAGGCGGCCACAGCCGAGAGGGCCAGGAAGACAAATGTAGATACCAGGCTGATGGTTTCGCTAAGCGGGTGTAAAAAGGCGCGCTCACCAAAGATCCAGCGGGTCAACGGGAAGTTCTCCACGAACCAGATGACCAGATACAGACCGGCATACAGGGCGTTTAATTGCATGGCCTGCTTGCCGTGAAATTTACACAGGGGATCATCCTGGCGCGTAAACCAGGTATAGGCCCAGCCCACCAGCGGTACGTAGGCGATCGCAGCCGAGATTTGATCCCAGCCATGCAGGTTTTTCGACAAGCGCGAATGGATATTTTCCTCGGAATCTGCCATAGTGAAATGCCTGTTAGGAAGCCATTACAGCGGACAGGGAGGGATTCGAACCCTCGATAGTGTTACCACTATACCGCATTTCGAGTGCGGCGCGTTCAACCGGGCTCCGCCACCTGTCCATTTTTACTTCTATGAACCAATTTAATACCGTGTCTGCGCACTTTTT